>CAYTNY010000005.1:10088-50562 GCA_964439215.1 uncultured Spirochaetia bacterium | reverse complement strand
TTGGATGCTTGGATGTTCAGCAAAATCATATTGAAGACTTGGGAGATCAGTGGTTTGTATATTTGGTTTTTCTCAAAGGTCATCCTTTATATTTTATTTTTTTGTTCTTGTTCTAACTTTGAACATTGAACTGAACCATCTTGAACTTTGAACTATTATGTTCCGCTGCTTGATTTTTGAAAAACTTCTGTTATAATTTAATTAGCGCCCGGGAAACACAATGGGCCAAGGGAGAGTCGGCGAGGAACCAGGAAATCAGGTAATTGGTTTTACGGTTTACTGCTAAAAGACTCTCCCTTTTTTATTATAATTTTTTTTTAAACTTTCCTTATTCAATTTTTTTAACAAAATAAAAACTTGCCAAATACAGGGATACTCTGTAAAATTAAACTACAAAGTTGATAGGGCAAGTAGGATAATGTTTGGAGGTAATAATGAAGGTTTCGTATAAGGGCGATTACGCGATTAAGTCGCTGGTTTACCTTTCTTATATATATAATGAGGAAAACGGAAGATATGTGCGGCTTGCGGAAATATCAAAAAAACAGGATATTCCGCTGAAATTCCTGGAACAGATAATGCTTATGCTGAAAAACGCGGGCTATGTGAAGAGCCATAGAGGGAAAAACGGCGGATATGCGGTCAGCAGAAATCCAAAGGAAGTAACACTGGGAGAAGTCATAAGGCTGGTGGATGGATTTCTGGCCCCAATTGCCTGTGTAAGCGGCTCCGCTCATAAATTCTGTGATTTTGAAAACAGATGCGTTTTAAAGCCCGTGTGGGCAAAAGTAAATGATTCCATAAAGGACATAGTTGACAATATTACATTTGATGACCTTGCGCGCAAAGAAAAAATTCTTAAAGAAAGCAATACTGAAACATCTGATTATGTGATATAAATTTTAATAAGATATAAGCGGAGAATGCAATGGCGAAAAAACAGCGGTCTGTCGGAATGGTTAAAATACAATATGTAAAATTTGAAGAAAAAATAGAACTTGAACTGGGTGAAAAACTCGGACCCATAACCGTTGCCTATGAAACATACGGAAAGCTTAATAAAGACAAGACAAATGCTGTTTATATAACTCACGCTCTCTCAGGGGACGCGCACGCAGCGGGTTATCACTCAAAAAACGACAAAGCGCCCGGCTGGTGGGACCTTATGATAGGACCCGGCAAACCAATAGATACTGAAAAGTATTTTGTTATATGCTCAAATTTTCTGGGAGGATGCAAAGGCACAACAGGGCCGTCTTCAATAAATCCAAAAACAAAAAGGCCTTACGGAACATCCTTTCCCGTAATAACAATATCGGATATGGTGAAGGTTCAGAAAATGCTTATAGATCATCTTGATATTAAAAATCTTGCGTGTGTCATAGGCGGATCTATGGGAGGCATGCAGGCGCTTGAATGGGCGCTGCAGTTTCCCGATATACCCAAAAGCATAGTGGTGGTGGCATCCTGCCCGTATCTTTCCACGCAGGCAATAGCTTTTGATGAAGTGGGCCGCCACGCGATTATATCCGATCCTGCCTGGAACAACGGGGATTATTACGGTAAAAAAACAACAAAAATAAACGGGCTTGCCATTGCCAGAATGATAGGACACATAACATATCTCAGCGAAGAAGGCATGAAAAAGAAGTTCGGCAGGAAAATACAGGATGACGCTTACAAGAGATTTGATTATTCGGATAAGTTTCATACGGGAAAAATGTTTTCGGTTGAGAGTTATCTTATACATCAGGGATTTAAATTTCTTGAGCGGTTTGACGCGAATTCTTATCTTTATATAATAGAAGCAATGGATGAGTTTGACATCGCTGAAAAATACGGAAGAAATTCGCTTGTCCGCGCGCTGAAAAAAATAAAAGCCGAAACTTTTGTGGTTTCGTTTACGTCTGACTGGCTTTTTCCTCCGGAGCAGTCAAAAGAAATAGTCGCGGCGCTCAGGGAAAACGACAAAGACGTATCTTACCTTGAAATTGAAAGCAGGTACGGGCACGATTCTTTTCTGCTTGAAAACAGGACTTTTGAAGAAGCTGTAAAAAACTTTCTGCATCATATAAAAACATAGGAGAGCAGGATAAAAATGAGAAGGATGAGGAATGTTGAAAATATTTACAGGGAAATAATTGATATGGTTGATGAAAACTCGCAGGTTCTTGACCTTGGATGCGGAAGCGGAGAGCTGCTTTACAGGCTGGAAAAAGAGAAAAATGTGCGCGGTGAGGGAATTGATATCAGTGAAAAAATGATACTGGAATGTATAAAAAAAGGCATATCCGTAATACAGGAAGATATGAATCAAACGCTGGAGAATTACAGGAACAGGGAGTATGACACGGCAGTTTTGTCCCAGACCCTGCAGGAATCGCAGCGGCCGGATTATGTGCTGAAGCACATAGTAAGAATCGCCCGCAGAGGGGTTGTGGCGTTTCCGAATTTCGGCTATATAAAGACAAGACTCTATATTTTGTTCAGAGGAAAGATGCCTAAGTCAAAGATACTGCCCTATGACTGGCACGATACACCGAATATACACCTGCTTACCATAAAGGATTTCAGGGAGTTTTGCCGGAAAAACGGAATATTGATATTAAAAGAGGCGTATCTTGACGGTAAAGGAAAAAAGAAAAAATATATAAAAGGATTTGAAAATCTTTTTGCGCAGGAAGCGGTTTTTCTGGTAAGAAAAAGGTGAAATTAAAATCCTGTATAATGCCGCCGGCAAAAAAAATGCGATATATCGGAAAAATAAAAAAGCCATATTTCAAAATATAGCATCAGATTAAAAAAACGCTGTAAATAAAGGTTTTTTTTATTGACACTTTTTATATAAACGTGATATAAGTCTTATAATAAATAAATAAAGGCAATAAAAACAATATCAAGGGAAATTAAAATTCATAAGGAGGTAACACAATGACGAAAGGACAGATGCTTACGGAAATTGCGGAAAAGACCGGACTCACAAAAAAAGATGTAACAGCAGTACTGGACACTTACACAGACACATGCCTGAAGGTTTTAAAAAAAGAAAAAAAGGTTAAACTTCCCGGACTGGGAATTTTTTCTGTAAAAAACAGAAAGGCAAGAATGGGAAGAAACCCCATGACCGGCGAATCAATTAAAATTCCCGCGAAAAAAGTTGTTAAATTCAGAGTTGCAAAGGACGTGAAAGACAAAGTTCTTTAATTCTGCAGATATAAAAAAAAGGCCGGCATTTAAATGCCGGCCTTTTTTTTTATATCTTAATACCGGACATAAATCCAAAACAGCAGGCGGCGGTAAAATAAAAATTTTTCCGGAAACTTTGGAAATAAGGATATACATTGATTTATATTTATTTTTATTCTAAAATTAAATGAATAAAAAAAATAAATGCAGAGGGACTTATTGAAAAAAAGCATTTTAAGGTTTTTTTCAGTTATAATTCTGGCTGTTTTTGCGGTTGGCGGAGAGGTATCCGGGGCAAACGATACAGCCAAAGCACACGGGCCCAGGGCAGCGGGTATGGGTGGAGCTTTTACGGCTGTTGCTGATGACATATACGCGTATTATTGGAATCCGGCCGGTCTTGTAATGACAAAAAAAGGGGCTGCAGGCGGTTTTTATGACTCTGTTTTCAGGGGGAAACAGGTAAATTTTGGTTTTCATTTTATTCATCCGGTTAAAGAAGGCATGACTTTTTCAGGGGTTTATGCAAGGACTGTTTTTCTGGGCACCGAATTTCTGGAAGATGTTTTTTACCTGAGTTATGGAACTTATATTGATGATATGAATAAAACGGCTTTGGGAGTGAATTTTAAATCGCTTGGAAGAGCAGCGCCTGCATACGGACTTTCGGCGCAGACTTTCAGCGTTGACGCGGGAATGATGTATTTCCCGGATTTTTTGGACGGAAAGATGAGGTTGGGGCTGCTTGTAAGGAATATGGATGCGGAATTTATTTATAACAACGGAACAAATGAAAAAATACCCGCAAAAGCCTCTGCCGGCGCTTCGTATAAATTTGATGAAAGTTCTGTTATTGCGGCGGATATTGGAATGTTTTGGGATGAAAAAAGAGCAAAATACAGTTTTCATCTGGGGGGAGAAAAGTGGTTTGAAAATACGGATACCGGAAATTTCGGGTTCAGGGGCGGGCTTGCGCTTCAGCAGGGATTTGATCCCGTATGGACATTTAATTTCGGATTTTCATATTCCAGAGAGGATTTCACAGTGGATTATGTTTTTATACCGGGATTCAGAAAACTGGGAGAAACACACAAAATTTCTTTTACGTATTATATCGGTGATGAAGTTAAAAAAGAATCCGCAAAAGAAGTTATTGGATCCGGAAAAGACATGCCCGGATCAAAACGTACAGCAGATATGTTTGCGGATATGACTATGAGAGTTTCAGGGAAATATTTTTCGCCGGACAGCAACGGAATAAAGGATAAAATATATTTTTATTTTGATGAAATACCCGGGAATACAGGCATAGTAAACGCAGAAACGGAAATAACAGACAATAACGGAGAAAGGTTTGCGGTGAAAAATTATATCGGACGCATGCCTGAAATGCTGGAATGGAACGGGATGAATAACAGTGAAGAAGCAGCGCCTGACGGCGCTTATAATGCGGCTGTCCGGATTAAAAAAGACGGTGAGATTCTCTGGGAAAAAGCAGTGAATTTTGTTGTTGATAAAAAACCTCCGGTTAGCGAAGTCAGCATAGATCCGAAAGTTTTTGCGGCAAGTCCGGCAAGTACTGTAAAAGAAATGAATATAAACATATATTCGAAAACCGATGATGTGAAAAGATGGATCCTTTATATACAGGACAACAACGGCAGTACTGTAAGAAAATATTCCGGCGAAGGTATTCCTAAAAGTTTTTTATGGGACGGCCGGGATGCGGTGGAAAATTATATAAAAGACGGAAAATACCGTGTTGTTCTTTCGCTGGAAGATTTTGCCGGAAATACATATGAGGCATCCGATTTTTTTACGGTGGATACACGCGTTATAAATTTTAATGCGGATATTGAAAACAGAATATTTAAGGCAGGCAGCGAAAATATATCTTTTTTAATCAGTTCGGATGAAACCGGAAAAATAGCCTACTGGAGCATTGCTGTCAAAGACAATAAAGGAAATGTTGTAAAACGGTTTGACCGCATAAACGGCGGTACAGCAAAAATACAGTGGGACGGAAAAAATGCGGAAGGCGAATATGTGAGGCCGGGAAGTATTTACAGATATACTGTTACTGTAACTCAGCGCTCCGGCATGAAAGTATCCCGTGAAGGAATGCTGCAGGCTGATCTGCCCGTATTCAGGGGAGCCGGAATGAGGCTCACTATTGCAGCGGTGCGTTTTGGCCCGAAAGAAAAAAGCATACCGTTGGATGACTATACTTATCTTGAACAGGCTGCGGAGGCCATAAAAGAATACGCAAAAGACTATCATGTATATATAAAAGCGTATGCGTATGACACCAATGACAGTCTTAATAATTTTGAACTGTCAGCCGCAAGAGCCGCCGCTGTTAAAGAGTATTTTATAAAAGGAAAAGGAATTCCTGCCGGAAATATATATATAATAGGATACGGCGATGGGGAATATTCCGAGGATGTTGAACGTGAAACCGCGGAGAAAAAGGGCACAAGAGCGGAAGTTGAATTGATTACCAAATAAAAGCACCGGGGAGTTTTCGTCTGGATAAGGATCGGGTAATAACCTTTGACAATTGATATTTACGCATTTATAATAAAATACAGTACTTAAACGGAGGCGAAAAACGTGGATCCAGAAGAAAAAAAACTGCATATAAAACTGGCTTACGGATATTATCAGGATAAAGAGTATAAAAAAGCCATGCAGCTGTATAAAAAACTTCACGAATCCGATCCCGGGGATTTTAATATTATAAATATGATAGGGGACACGTATATAAAAGGAAAAAACCCTCAAAAAGCCGTAGAATTTTTTCTTAAGGGTATTTCGGTTCTTGAGGATCAGGGACAGTACGTTAAAATAATCAAAACAGCAAAAAAAGCAGCAAGGCTTAATATAGAAAAGGACCGTGTTGACGCAAAACTGAAAAATGCACTGAGGCTTATGATAAGGGACGCTGAAAAGCATGTACTGAACAAGGAATTTGAAAAAGCCAGGGAAATATATGAGTTTTTACAGGAATTTAATTCCGAGGAAATACCGATAAATATCAAGCTAAAAGAATTAAATGATGAGGAAAGCAGGCACAAAACGCATGAAATAAAGATGAAACAGTCTGAAAAACAGGAGCCTGAAGGGGGGCAGCAGAATGAACTTATATCAAAGTTTGAAAAAATGGCGGAAAACTATATTAATAACGGTGATTATGACGGCGCGGTTGAAACTTATATAACAGCGCTGAAACTATCCCCTAATAATGAAAAATTACGCGCA
This sequence comes from uncultured Spirochaetia bacterium, assembly GCA_964439215.1. Lineage (GTDB taxonomy): Bacteria > Oederibacteriota > PGYV01 > PGYV01 > CAYTNY01 > CAYTNY01. The sequence goes on along the minus strand of CAYTNY010000005.1, from coordinate 44,115 downwards.
AAACTGCATAATGTTTATAGAATAGTTGCCGGGAGATCTTCCGGTGATAATGTATGGGAAAAAGTGGATACAACTCAGAAAAACAGGGTGGAAGAAGCAAAAAAAACCGCTGTGGAAGAAAAAAACAAGGAAATAATGGCAAAAGAAGAAGAACGGGCCAGAAAACTGCTGGAAGAAGAAGCGAAAATACAGGCGGAATATGAAAAAAAAGAAATGGAAATAATACAGGCTGCCGCGTCTGAACTTAAAAACAAACTGGCAGATGCCAAGAAAAAGGAACAGATAAAAGAAGATGAAATACAGAGAATAATGAAGGAACAGGAAGAAAAGAAAAGGTCTCTGCTGGAAAAAATAAAGCAGGAAGCAGTTGAGAAATTTAAAAAACAAAAAGAAGAAATGACGGCGGAAATAAAAAAACGGGAAGAAAACAAACCACAGCCAAAAGCACCGGGGCCCGAAACACAGGAAAAAATTCCCGCGGAAAAGGCAGCCGGAGAAAAAAAGAAAACAGGCTTGTTTGATGCTCTTAAAGGAGCGTATGCGGCGCCTGAAATAGGAAAAAAAACCGAAGTTCAGGGAGACGGAGAAAAAGAGAAAAAACAGCTGGAGCAGAGAATGGCTGAAATGAAGGATGAAATCAGGAAAAAACAGGAAGAGGCAGGCAAAATAGAAACAGAAAAAAAAGCGGATGAAACGCCATTGGAAAAATCTTCTTCTTATGCTGATACCCGGGAAAAAAAAGCAGAACCCCGGATCATAGAGCGGGATGCATCAGACATAGAAAAAAACATACCCGGTTCTAAATTTGAGGATTTAATAAACGAGAAGCCGGAGAATGCAAAAGATGATATGGAAGTAAATGATGATACGCTGGATTCGCTTATTACAACGGCATATATTTATCTGAATCAGGGTCTTTTAAAAGAAGCGCTGCATATCTATAATAAAGTTTCGGAAAAATATCCCGGCCATCCGGAAGCACAGCAGATTCTGCAGGAAGTTACAAAAAGAGGCGGGGTATAATACCGGCGCGGATAAGGGGCGAAAAACAGCCACAATGAAAAAATTCATATTAAATACAAAATTTAAGCCTGAAGGCGACCAGCCGGCGGCCATAAAAAAACTTTTAAGCGGTTTATCCGCCGAACAAAAATATCAGACGCTTTTGGGAGTTACAGGCTCGGGTAAAACTTTTACCATGGCAAAGATTATTGAAAATGCGGGCCGTCCTGCCATTATTCTGTCTCACAATAAAACCCTTGCTGCGCAGCTTTATATGGAATTTAAAAGTTTTTTTCCGGAAAATGCCGTAGAGTATTTTGTTTCTTATTATGATTATTATCAGCCGGAAGCGTATGTTCCGCATCGTGATCTTTTTATAGAAAAAGATTCAGCGGTGAATGACGAACTTGAAAAAATGCGGCTTGCCGCGACATATAAACTTTTAACACGCAGGGATGTTGTTATTATAGCAAGTGTATCAAGCATATTCGGAATAGGCGCGCCTGAAACATATAAAAATATGAGACTGTATCTGGAAGAGGATATGGACGAAGGCATCAATGAAATATCATCGCGGCTTATTCAGATGCAGTATACAAGAAATGAATTTGAGTTTTCCAGGGGTATGTTCAGGATAAAAGGGGATATTATGGAAATTTTTCCCGCTTATTCGGATACTGCCTTAAGAATAGAGTTTTTCGGGGATAAAATAGAATCAATATCAGAAACAGATCCCGTGAGTAAAAATGTAAAGAACCGCCTGCGAAGAACAAGTGTTTATCCGGCAACTCATTATGTAATAGAAGAAGGCAGGACACAGGATGTTGTAAAACGTATTAAAGACGAACTGGCTGAAAGACTGAAGGATTTTAAGGACCGGCCTGTTGAATATGAGAGGCTTAAAACCAGAACAGAGTATGATATTGAAATGCTTCTTGAGATGGGATACTGCAAAGGGATAGAAAATTATTCGCGTCTGATGGACGGAAGAAAACCCGGAGAGCCTCCTTTTACGCTGCTTGATTATTTTCCCGGGGATTCTCTTATGTTTATAGATGAGTCCCACGCGACAATACCGCAGGTTCACGCAATGTTCGGAGGGGACCGGTCCAGAAAGGAAAACCTGGTAAAATACGGTTTCAGGCTGCCCTGCGCTTTTGACAACAGGCCGCTTACTTTTGAAGAATTTGAAGAAAGAATAAATACAGCGGTATTTGTATCCGCGACTCCCGCGGAATATGAAAGAAAAAAAAGCGGGGGGCACATAGCCGAACAGATAGTCAGGCCCACCGGCCTTATAGACCCCGAAATAATAGTCAGGCCCGTTTCCGGGCAGATGGATGACCTGATGAAGGAAATAAAAAAACGGGAAGAAAAAAATGAAAGGACGCTTGTTACAACGCTTACAAAAAAGATGGCTGAAAATCTGACCGCTTTTTTAAAAGAAAAAGGAATTAAATGCCGGTATCTTCATTCGGATATTGATACATTGGAACGGGTGGGGATAATACGGGAGCTGCGGCAGGGAAAATTTACGGCTCTTATCGGGATAAATCTTCTGCGTGAGGGCCTGGATCTTCCCGAAGTATCCCTTGTGGCAATACTTGATGCGGATAAAGAAGGGTTTCTGCGTTCAGCCACGTCTCTTATTCAGACTGCGGGCCGGGCTGCAAGAAATGTATCAGGGACCGTTATAATGTATGCGGATAAAAAAACAGGAGCAATGAAAACAGCCATAAACGAAACAGCAAGAAGAAGAAAAAAACAAAAGGCTTACAACAAAGAACACGGAATAACGCCTATGACCATAAAAAAAGAAATAAGCAGTATAATGACAAGCGTATATGCCATGGATTATTTTACTGTGCCGGCTGCGGAAGAGGAAAAAGAGATAGGATACACGGACAGAAATGATCTTATAAAAAAACTGGAAAAAGAGATGCTTAAAGAAGCTGAAAACATGAACTTTGAAAGAGCCGCACTGCTCAGGGATAAAATTGAAGACATAAGAGGCGGAATGAGAATAAAAAAGAAGAAAAAAAAGAGTTATAAGTTTGATGTGTAAAAAAGGAATACAGAAAAAAAGGAATGATATATTTTTACAGCTCCGGGACCGGAATTCTGCTGTTTTATTCTATGCGCGCGGTCAAATTCGGCATTTATCGGATTTAAAATTTGTTATAATAATGTTATGAAAACAAACACAGGATTTTTAAAGATTATATATATGGCCGCGGGGCATTTTGCGGTGGGACTTGGTGTTTTGGGGATATTTCTTCCGGTTCTTCCCACTACTCCTTTTCTTCTTCTGGCGGCATGGCTGTATATCAGAGGTTCGGAAAAATTCTATAATTGGCTTATAAACAATAAAATACTGGGCGCATATATAAGAGATTATACGGAAGGCAGGGGAGTGCCGCGGCGCGCGAAAATAACGGCTGTCTCAACAATGTGGACATTTATACTTATTTCGGCATTTTTGTTTGTTCCTTTTATATGGGCAAGGATACTGCTCATTGCAGCGGCTCTGGGAGTCACCACACATATTATTACGCTTCCGACAAGGAAAAAAGAATATGAATAAAATTAAAGCTTCGGATTTTCCGGAAAAGCCCGGGGTTTATATTTTCAAAGATGAAACGGGCGGGATTATATACATAGGCAAGGCTGTTAATCTTAAAAAAAGAACAGCTGTTTATTTTAACCGTTCGTCAAAAGACATGAAAACGCAGATTATGTCAAGCCGCATCAGGGAAGCCGATTATATTGTCACAAAAAATGAAATTGAGGCTTTTTTGCTTGAAAATTCGCTTATAAAAGAACATAAACCCAGATACAATATAATGCTCAAAGACGATAAATCCTATCCTTTTATTATGGTGGGCAGCGGCGTGTATCCCGGAGTTTATGTGACAAGAAATACAAGCGATAAAAAGGCATCGTATTACGGGCCGTATATGGCGGGAGATGCAAAAAAAGTAACAGAAGCAATTTATAAAATATTCCGGGTAAGACAGTGCGGATATTCATTTGATGATAAACCTTTAAAGAGGCCCTGCATATATTATGACACCGGGATATGCAGCGCTCCCTGCGTAAGAAATATAAGCCCTGAAAAATATGCGGGGGTAATAAAAAGCGTGAAAAGATTTTTAAGCGGCAGTTATAAAAAAACACTGAAAATGCTGGAAAAGAAAATGAAAGAATATTCCGGAAAACAGCTGTATGAGGAGGCGGCCCGCACAAGGGACGCGGCAGCGGCTGTAAAGAACATAATGACGGAACAAAAAGCCGTGTCTTCCGAAGAAAAAAATATTGATGTTATAGAATCTGTCAAGGACAAGAGGAATATCTATTATTGTGTTTTAAACATCAGGGGAGGGAGGCTCATGGCAGGGAAAATAAGTGTATTTAAAGATCTTCCGGAGGATGAAGAAGGCCTGGATGTTTTTATCGCACGGTATTACGGCAGAAACATCTATGTTCCGGAAAATATAATCATACCAAAAGCGGATTTTTGCGCAAGAACGCTGAAAAAAACGGTTTTTTCGGATAAAAAAACAGAAATTATAATGAAAGAAAATGACGGACTTCTTGCAATGGCAAAGGAAAATATAGAGGAAAGAATAAAACAAAGCAGGATGCTTGAAGCAAAAAATTATGAAAAAGCCTGTGAATATGAAAAAGGCGCAAAAGAACTCAAAGAAATCCTTGGACTTCCCCGTGTTCCCGGTGTTATTGAAGGTATTGATATATCACATATGCACGGAGAAAATACAGCGGGTTCATGTGTGGTTTTCCGGAACGGAGCGCCGGAAAAAAAGAGTTATAGAAGATACAGAATAAAAAGTGTAAAATATATTGATGATTTTGAATCAATACGGGAAATAGTGAAAAGAAGATATCTAAAAAAGATTGAAAAGAAAGAAACAATGCCGGATCTTATACTTATAGACGGGGGCAAAGGACAGGTGAATTCCGCGAAAGGCGTGCTTGATAAACTCGGGATAAATGTACCGGCAGCGGGTATCGCAAAAAGAGAAGAAGAAGTTTTTCTGCCATGGAGGCCCGATCCCGTTGAAATAACCGAAAAAGCAAGATTTATACTTATGAGAGTAAGGGATGAGGCGCACAGATTTGCAATAGCATATCAGTTTACCGTTGCGGGCAAAAAGATGACTGAATCGGTTTTTGACGGCCTGCACGGAATAGGAAAAAAAACCATACAGAAAATATATCATGAATTTAATGATCCCGGGGAACTTATAAAAGATATAAATGAAAACGGGGAAAGAACACGTTTTTTAGGCAGGAAACAGAAAAAAATACTGCTGGAAAAATTCGGAAAAAATACTGCGGGCCGGAAAAAATGAAGACACTGCGCGGAAAACTAATGGCTTATTTTTTTCTGGCTGTTCTTCTGGTTATGGGCATATACGGGGCCATAACTTACAATATGGTAAAACAGGACCTGAACCTTGAGATGGAAAACAGGCTTATAATAACAGGGATGCTTATGCTGGATTACGTGGATCCAAAGGATATACCCTTTCTTGAGCTGGAAGGGCGGGTCCATGATAAATATATCGAGCGGCTGGCAAAAATAAAAACAATAACCGGCGTAAATGATATTTTAATACTGAATACGGAAAAAAAACCCGTGTTTTCAATGCTTGGAAAACAGGACCGTGTTTTTGTGCATCTTGATTCATTTGAAACAGATAAAGCAATGAAAGGCGACATCGTGTCCACTCCGCTTTATAAAGGAACAGGGGGGAGGTATTTCAAAACAATATATATACCCATAGAAGGGAAAAACGGGAATGCAGGAGTGCTTGGAGTGGAGGCAAGCGCCGTGTATATGAAATATATCAGGCATTACAGCAATTCACTTATTATGGCAGGGGCGATAATTGCAGCAGTTGTTTTTATACTTTCTATGATAATATCTAGAAAAATAACATATCCTATCAGTCTTCTGAAAGAAAAAGCACTTGAGATATCCAGAAGGAATTTTGATGAAAATATAGAGGTACAGGGAGAAGAGGAAATACAGGTGCTTGCCGGAGCGTTTGACAGAATGAAAAATGAGTTAAAGGATTATATACGCGACAGGGAAAAAATGGCTGCGGTGGGGGAGTTTTCCGCGGGTATTGCGCATGAAATAAGGAATTCCCTTAACGTTATAACCGGATATGCGGAGCTGCTGAAGGAAAAATCCGGAGATGATAATGCGGTAAAGTATGCCGGAAATATACTTGTAAGCGCGCGGAAAATGGATATGTTCGTCAATAATTTTTTAACTTACACAAAAGAATTCACGCCGGAATTTTCCAGCGTAAATATAGGGAAACTTATGGATGCTTTGCTGGCGGATATTAAACCGGAAATAAAAAAAATATTAAAATGCGAGGCAGACGGCGGCATTAATGAAAAAACAATAAGAGCGGATGATTATTTGCTAAAAAAAGCTCTGTATAATATAATTATTAATGGATATGAAGCACTTGATAAAAAAGAAAAAAAATTAGATGTAAAAATAAAAGGCGAGAACAGCAGAATTTTTATAACTGTCAGGGATAACGGCAGAGGAATACCGGACAGTACAAAGGAAAAAATATTCCAGCCTTTTTATACGGAAAAAAAAGAAGGATACGGTCTGGGGCTAGGAATTGCTTATAAAATAATAAAAGAAATCCATGGCGGCGCCATTGAGATCAAAAGCAGTAAAGACAGCGGCACTGAATTTCTTATTATTCTGCCGGAGAACAGTGATGTTTAAAGGAGTTATATGAATGAAATCTTAGTTGTGGAAGACAATAAAGAACTCAGAGAGATTATGATAGAAGCTCTGAATACAGAAGAATGTGAGGCAGACGGTGCAGGATCAGCAGAAGAAGCCGGAGAATTTCTGGAGAAAAAAGATTATGATGTTGTTATAACCGATCTTAAGCTTCCCGAGGCTGACGGCATTTCCGTGCTTGAAAAAGCCAAATTTAAGAACTTCAGAACAGAGGTTATAATAGTAACCGCTTTCGGAACGGTTGAAAAAGCTGTTGATGCGATGAAAAAAGGAGCCGCGGATTTTATAACCAAACCTTTTTCGCTTGAACATATAAGAATGAAAACAGCAAATGTTCTGAAAACCAAGAATATAAAAGATGAAAACTGTTATCTGAAAAATATGGTAAAACGTGATATTGTCGGAAAAAGCACGGAACTTGAAAAAATACTTGTCTTTTCCGATAAAATAGCGGAAAAAGAGGCAACCGTACTTATAACCGGAGAATCCGGAACAGGCAAAGAACTTATAGCGGAAAGAATACACAGTAAAAGCCTTCGCGGCGCTTATCCGCTTATAAAAGTGAATTGCGCGGCGCTTGCTCCCGGAATTCTGGAAAGTGAGCTTTTCGGCCACGAAAAAGGCGCCTTTACAGATGCGCATATAATGAAAAAAGGAAGGTTTGAACTTGCTGAGAAAGGCAGTATTTTTCTTGATGAAATAGGGGACCTTTCTTTGGCCCTGCAGATAAAACTTCTGCGTTTTATTCAGGAAAAAGAGTTTGAAAGAGTGGGCGGAGAAAAAACAATAAAAGCTGATGTGAGAATAATTGCCGCTACTAATATGGACCTTAAAGAAGCTGTTAAAAAAGGCATATTCAGAAAAGAACTTTATTACAGGCTTAATGTTGTTGAAATAAAATTGCCTTCGCTGAAAGAAAGAAGAGAGGATATACCGCTTTTAGCGGAATATTTTATAAAAAAATATGCGGAGTACGGCGATTATAAAGTGGAATCCATAAGCAAAGAAGCCGTTGATGTTCTGATGCAGTATACGTTTCCGGGCAACATAAGAGAACTTGAGAATATTATACAGAGAATAATGGTTATATCGGAAGGTCCGGTTATAAAAGAGAAGGACCTTCCTGAAGAGATAAAGAATATATCCCGGGAGAACAGGGAGGATTTTGCGGGGCAAATAGGAAACATAGAGAAAAAAATGATTTCAGAAGCGCTTGGTAAAACAGACGGAAACAGAGCTAAAGCCGCCGGGATCCTGAAAATGAACAGGGCCACAATGATTGCAAAAATGAAAAAATACGGAATTACCTGATGAAAAAGGAAAGTTTTTTTGCCGGAATGTGTATTGTAAAAAAAAGCGCGGTGATTGTGCTTGCGGTTTTTTTTCTGATTATGATATTGTCGGGAAGCAGTATTGAATATTTTAAAGAAGAGGCCGGAAAAATAAACAGCGCCCTGAAAGAAAAAAGCCGGCAATACGAAAAAATTGAAAAAAAATATGAAGCGGTAAAGAAAAAAATTTCAGAAATGAAATCCGCCGGGGGCCGCAATCCTGTCATGAAATTTATAAACGGGATCCTGCTCGGGTTTTATCTTAAAAAAGGAAATAAACTTGGATATGAGAAATATATTATGGAAACTGAACTATCCGCGCTGAAAGAAGATAAATTTGTAATGGTATCGGTTATACTTCAGGAATTTGATAAAAAAGTTTACAACTGTGCGGCGGAAAAATGCGGTGACATGAAAAAAACATATACGGAACGCAGCAAGTGGAGCCGTGAAATATATGAAACAGGCACGGTATTTGATGTTTCTGCGGAAATCAGAACCGGTGCAGGCGGCAGCGTCAGAGAAGCGGAATATGATATGATATATTATCTGGAAAAAAAAGCAATGCAGGCAAAGCAGCGGATATATATTCTGAAAGAGGAAAAAAAAGTGCTTGATGTATTTAAACAGTTTGGAGTTGAGACCGATAAAAAAAACAGAAGGGCCATAGAGGAAAAATGCACAGAGCTTGAAAAACTTTACGAAAAAATAAAAGGAAAACTTAAAAAAATAAAAACAAAGGATAATTATGCAGTCAGAACCTGATATAGACAAAAACAGTTTTTTTGAGGCTGTCCGTAATAAATACGGCATAGTTTTAAAAAAAATGACCCATATACCGGAGGGCGCCATAAGTTACAATTATAAGGCGGAAGCAGAAAACGGGCGGGAATATTTCGTAAAAATATATTCTGATTCACCCAATGCCAGGATATTTGCTTTTATGACTGATTTTTATCTGCCGGTTACGTGGAAACTGAAATATGAAAGAGGAATCAAAGATATAGGCGCGCCGGAAAGGCTTAAATCCGGCGGATTTAAAGCGTATTTCAGGGAACATCCGTTTATTATATTTGAATACATAAAAGGACGAGATTTAGGGGAGTTTGATGACCTTGACAGTGAAATGCTCGGAAAAATGGCCCGGGCCGTGGCATTGTACCATAAAGAAAGCAAAGGAATGGAAGAAACAGTGCCTGATGAAATAGCCAAAATGAAGGATCCCGGTATTACGGAAAAACATCTTAAAGCTGCTGTAAACAGAGCATTGTCAGCACCTCCGGAAAGAAAGGCTCATGAAATATTAAAAGAAGAACTGGAACTGTTCAGGGAGGAACTTGAAAAATATATAAAAGAGTTTCATTATCTCAGTGCGGCGGCGGAAAAAATAAAAACCCAAAAAGTTTTATGCCACAATGATCTGCACGGCTGGAACATAAAAGTGGATGAAAAAAAAGTGCCGCATATATTTGACTGGGAAATGTCATCTTTTGAACCGCCTGAGGCTGATATATGGTTCTTTATACGTATAAAAAACTTCGGATATTTTCTGGAAGAATATAAAAAAATATACGGCCCTTATGAACTTCATATGGATCTTCTGGCGTTTTATGCCCATAAATATTCCCTGAATGTTCTGGCAAACTGCACAGCAAGGATACTTAAGGAAAATCACGGTAAAATGCAGGACAAAAGGGATCTTGATGTTATACTTGTTCAAATAGGAAAACTGCGGAGTATAAAATCAAATCTGAAAAAAATACAGCATCGGTAAAGGTATGTTTTGTTAAGAATAAAAAACATAGAAGTGCACGCCGGCAGACGTATGGTACTGTGTTTAATAAAAACTTTATTTATGATAAGAATATTTTTATTATAAATAAAGTTAAAATACTAACATATATGTTGAAATAACAACGTTTTTGTGCCGCCGTGCGAAACAGCCTTTATTTTGTTCTTATTTATATATCGGATGTTATGGCACTGTAATTGCATAATATATATTAAAAATATAATAATCAGCAGCCTATGATTATGAGGGGGCAAAAAGGAAATTACGGCAATGAAACGGTTTAATGGATTAAAAAACGCGGCCGGATATTTAAGAGTTACTGAAAATACGGCAAAGAGTTTTTTTGAAAAAAATAAAAAACTTATAAAAAACGGCAGAATTAATAAAACAGAACTCAGACAGTATATTATAAAAACAAGTGCGGAAAAATATTTGAAAAGAGGGGAATAAAATGAGTTTGAAATTACCGGCGGTTGAAAATAAATATCTTAAAAAATATATAATAACCGTATACAGAATAAAAGCAATGCCGCCGGATAAAATGAAAAAAACAGCAGCGCAGCTGAAAAAACAGTTTATACCGGATGAAAATATATATAAGGCCCTGATAGAAAAAAATTTAAAAATGTCTTTGTCAATGGCCGCTTTATACCGCGGTGCGGGAGTTGATTTTGCGGCGCTTATAACAGCGGCAAATAAAGGCCTGATAAAAGCTGTTAAAGAATGGAGTAAATCAGAGGAACAGGATTTTGAAAGTTTTATAATATGGAAAACAGAACAATCGGTTATAAGCAGAATTATACGCAGCCGTAAAAAAGAAATAAAAAAAGTAAAAAACAATAAAAAAGGAGTTTGATGTGAATGATGTTTTAAATATGCGTTTAATGATTACAGCGGCTGTAATTATTTTTTGTGTATTAAATGTATCAGTTTTATTTGCCGCAGAATGCGACGTATACGGCAATACAACGCCGGGAAGCAGTACAGCAGAAAATTTATCCGGAAAAATTGAAGCCTCAGAAGTTTATCTGCCGGCAGGAGAAATGACCGGTATTAATATTTATATTGAAGCGGGAATGGATGCATACGGAAAAACAGGCCTGTATGACAATTCAGGGCCTGAAGGCGCTCCGGGTTCTCTTGTTGCGGAAAGCTCCGAACAATTACTTGTAGATAATTCATGGAATACGTTTGAACTTTTGCATCCGGATTTTTTGGGAGGGGATTATTGGATTGCATTTACGGTAAACAGCCCGGATGTTACTGTAAGGTATGATGAGGGATATGACGGCGAAAGCAGCTGGCAGGATCATAATTATACAGAACCAATGCCGCTGACTTTTAACGCACAGGGCATAGATATAAAAAAGTGGTCTGTAAACGCGGAAATATGCATTGAAAATACGATTACGCCGACACCGAACCCTGATGCGGCATCTTATACAGCTGTTAAAAATTTGTGTGAAGTTTCCGAAAACATACAAGCCCCGGTTGTAAGCATGACAGAAAAGGTAAGTTACAGATTTACGGCGCCGTATGATATGAACGTGGATCAGATACATCTGCAGGGCATTTCGCAGGGGGGTGATAATTATTTTACGGTCTCTATACAGGGGGACAACAGCGGACTGCCTGACGGTGATACAATAACACAAAGTACGGCAGTGCTGATGAATGATTACTGGAACATATTTGATGTTCCGGAGACCGCGCTTTTACAGGGTGTGGTATATCATATTGTTGCACAAGCGGAAACAATGGGCAATGGATACAATATGATTTATACAAAACCGAATCATGGTATATTTCCCGGGATGCAGAATTATGATCTAAATGCGGAAACGCTGCTGTTTGACGGCAGCCAGTGGACTCCGGCTGAAGGCATGCCTGTGTTTTTTCTGTCTGAAACGGGAGGGATGCATTACGGAAATACGTATACAAATAATTTTGGAAGCGCAAAAATACACGCAGGAGGCACAACTGATCCGGGAGATGATTATATTTACGCACAGCGGATAAGCGGGGTTGAACAGACGGAAAAAACCGTGAATTCACTCAGGGTTCTTGTTAAAAAAACAGGAAGTGTTACCAGCTCGCTGCGGTTCAGAATAACGGAATATCCGGGAGAATTAATCCATGCTGACGGAATATTTTTGAATGCTGCTGATATAGATACTGCGGGTTATCAGTGGAAAAACGCTGTTCTGCCGGAGATCCTGCTGGAAACAGAGAAAACGTACAGGATAATATTTTATTGCGAAGGGGAGGAAACAAACGACACGGATAATTATTATACTGCGGCGGAAAGTTCGGTTTATGAAACCACGGCGGAATACAATGAACAGACAGCGGGCGGCACGCAGCATACAATGTCGCATTCATACGGCTGGGGAACCTGGGTTGAGATAGAAAAAAAAGACCTTGTTTATGAACTTTATTATGATGATATGCTGACGAAAACAGCCACTCCGAGCATAACACAAACAGGGACCGAAACAGCAACCGAAACAATAACCCGGACTGTTACTCAAACTGCCACAGAAACAGCTACGCAGACAATAACAGAAACAGCGACTAAAACAGCAACGCAAACCATTACCGGAACAAACACCGGTACAGCCACTGAAACTTCAACAGAAACAATTACCCCGACAGAAACCGCGACTTTGACAAACACTCCTCAGGATACGTTTACAAATACTCCGAGTATTACGCCATCAACAACAGAAACCGCCACATCCACTATAACGGAAACAGCATCTCCCACATTTTCGGCTACGGCAACTTCAACCCGGACAGCGGCTCCGACGTCAACCGAAACCTCTACAGATACAGAAACTCCCACTGAAACATACACGTCTACAGACACGCCCACGGCAACCAATACATATACAGAAACCGATACGCCGACAGAGACTCATACATATACAGAAACATATACTCCCACAAAAACTTACACCTCGACGCAGACGCCGACTCCGAATATTAATACAATTCTTGACAGGAATGTTATTGATGTTTCCAAAGGAGAAACTGTAAATATAAAAATAAAGACGGATGCGTCAAAAATAGGAATGCCTGTAAACATTAAAATATATAATCTGACAGGTGCTTTAATAAAAACCTTGGAATTTGATATTTACGCGGAAGGCTGGAATGAGATAGAATGGGATGCCACAAACAGGGCAGGGAAAACAGTGGGACGGGGGATTTATTTTATAATAATAAACACTCAGGACGGAAGGGAATCAAGGCGGCTTTATGTGATAAAATAAGCTGTTAAAAAAAAACGCGGGGGCGTGTATTGAAAAAAGGGATTTTAATAGAGAGAGCCGGACAAACAGCAGGCAGATTAATATTCTGTTTTTATTCTGCTGTTATTTTAATTTTTATCCTGCCTTTGTTTTCTTTTGCGGAAAGCAGGACTGTCAGTATTTCAAACACAAAATTTCACGGGGAGATAAATTCTGAAAAAAAAGAGCCGGGCGGAAAACCTATTTCACGGCAGGGGCGCAATGTTATTGAGTATGAAAACAATGACGGTTCAATTACAAGGGAAATAAGCCTAAGGGCTGTTAATTTTAAAGACAGCAGCGGCAGATGGCGGGAAATCCAGACTGATATTATACCGGGGGAAAGCGGTTCTTTTATAAACAGGACAAACAGTTTGAAAACAAGGTTTGCTGACGGTCTGAAAAAACGCGGTATAGAGTATGAAGGCGAAAAGGGCGTATTGGAATGGAAGCTTGAGTCAGTTTCATTTGTTGATACGGCCGGAAAACCTTTATATAAGTCTGACAGACAGAGCGCGGCGGCATTCTTGAAAAAAAGCAACAAAATTCATTATGAAGAGATTTTTGCAAATGTTACTGATGAGTATATAACAGCACCGAACAGGGTCAAAAATAATATTATTATCAACAGGCTGCCAAAAGATATGGATTTAAAAAAAGCTGAATATCTGAAAATAGAAGGTGTATTTACCGCGGGATTGTTTTCTTCTCTTATGCAGGGAGGGAAAAAAACAAACACTTTGGAAACAAAAAGGGGATTTAAAATAAGGGTAAATGAAACGGATGATTTTGATATATCACCGGTTATAGTCTATGATTCCGCGCCGGAGCAAAAAGCCGGAGTCTTGAAAAAGACAGGGCAGGCGGTTTACGGTACATATAAAATTAAAAAAAAATTTAACAGAGTAAACGTGGAGATACTGGTTGACGCGAAGTGGCTTTTAGCCCCTGAAAGGCAGTTTCCCGTAATAATTGACCCGACTGTTTCTTTATCTGCGGGAGAGACGCAGTACCAGACCCTTACATATGATACGGATATTTATTCAAGCGATGCTGATTCGAATTATGGAGAAGATAATCTTTTTCTTGTGGGCAGAGAGGCGCCGGGCAATGCAACTGTGCGCGCCCTTATGCGGTTTGGCGAAGTTGATTCAATACCTTCAACTGCAACGGTTAAATACGCATATCTTAATCTTTATCTGTATTCCGCGCATACTGATTCAATAGAGGAGGATTGGATAGAAATACACGAAATGTCGCGGCCCTGGGTTGAAGGGACAAGCGCCGCAGGTTCAGGGGCAACGTGGAATACTTATGACGGTTCAAATACGTGGACCAATCCGGGGGGTGATTTTTATGATGCTGTTGAATCAAGAAAACTTTTGAAAAAAACTCCTGAAGAAAGATGGGATGCTTTTAATATAACGCCGCTTGTGGAAAAATGGGCGGCAGGAACGCCTAACAACGGCATAATATTAAAAGCAACGGATGAGAGGGAAGCCTCAACAACAGATACATTTCTTTTGTACTATAATTCTTATGATGCTGTTGAAAATTTTCCTGTTCTGAAAGTGGTCTATTATTACGCACGCAGCGGGGAATTTTATGACGGCAATAAGGCTGCTTCATCCAGCGGGTATGCGGGTATGGAGTATACAAATATTTCGTTTCCTTACACACAGTCAAGCCCCGCGCAGATAGACTGGGGAGATATGCTTGTAGGCGGGGATGCATCTGTGGGCGGGCCGTTCAGGTCTTATGTTGCTTTTGACCTGTCGTCCCTGCCGAAAAATATCACAGTGACAGACGCAAGCGTTGATTTGTATTTATACGCAAGAATGGGAAACTCTCAGCAGATAAATATGCATCTGCTTACAAATGAGTGGCACGAAAAAGGGGTGAGCTGGGTCTCGAGGACAGCGGAGAGCGCGTGGGGAAGTGCGGGCGGGGATTTTGACGCTCTTGTGGAAGGGTCCATTACTCCTGCTAATATGCCGGATATGCAGCATTACAGGTTTAATATCAGCCAGACAAGCAAAATTGAAGAATGGATAAACGGAATATCCCCCAACACGGGTTTTATGTTTAAATCAAGCGCTGAAGGCGCGAATGCCCGCGGATATTTTTTCTATAATTTTGACGCAAATGAATTTATTACCGCGGAAACAGATGATCCTTCCAATTATATGCCGCGGCTGAACATAACATTTACCGCGGCAGCGGGCTTTACACCGCCTGAAATAATAACTCCGAAGACAGGAGAGATAATAGATGATGTTTATATCATCCAATGGCG
This sequence comes from uncultured Spirochaetia bacterium, assembly GCA_964439215.1. Lineage (GTDB taxonomy): Bacteria > Oederibacteriota > PGYV01 > PGYV01 > CAYTNY01 > CAYTNY01. The sequence continues at coordinate 28,598 of CAYTNY010000005.1, read as the reverse complement.
CCAGGGATCGCAGTCATCTCTGGCGGATCCTTTGGATCTTACGTATGAAATAGAATATACAGATGACAATGGCACAAGCTGGTATCCGATATATACAACCGCGGCAAAAGCAGATTCTTATGAATGGGATGTATCGTCTCTTGCTGACGGAAACAGTTATAGTGTAAGGATAAGAGCTTTTGACGGAGCGGTTTACAGCGACTACCATCAATCAGGTATTTTTTCCGTTAAAACAGGAGAGACAAAACTTAAAATAATGTCTTTATTTAATACTCCTTCCACCCTGCAGGCGGGAGATGTTATTACGATCGTAATGGAGATAGCCAATACATATAAAAGCGAAGCGTTCACAATACTTCCTACGGAGCTTTATGTGAACCAGGTTTCAGGCGGCGGGGCTGTAAGCGAGATGCTTAATGAAAAACTGATGATAGAATCTTATAGAAGCAAAACATTTACCTGGGTTTACAGGACAACAGGCGAGGGGACAATTAATTTTTCAGGTGAGATTGAGGCTGTTGGCGGGGATGGAGACAGCGGATTTGGATATAATACAGTTGATACAAACGCCCTTACAAAGACGGCAAAATACACAGGCAGTGATATTGTGATACTTTACTCAACACCGTCTGAAACACCCACTGTTTTTCCGACAGCCACAATAACGCCGACAAGTACTCCCGGTTCAATAGCACAGGCGGTTGATAATTACGATTTTGTATGGACATTCTCAGGTACAGGAGAATGGTTTATGCAGACAACGACATTTATCAATGACGGAGATGCGGCGCAGAGCGCCCTTATAACAGACAGTCAGTACACGGCAATGGAAACCACGGTAACCGGGCCGGGAACGTTCAGTTTTTATTACAGGGTTGACAGCGAACAGGATTATGATTTTTTCCATTTTTATGTAAATTCATTGCTTGAATTAAGCGTGTCGGGTTTTGCGGACTGGACCCAGTATTCTGTTGAGCTTCCCGCAGGCGATCATGTTTTGGGCTGGAACTATAATAAGGACGATTCGGTCAGCGAGGGAGCGGACGCGGCGTGGGTGGACTGGGTTGCGTTTGAACCGTCGATGCCTACGTCTACGCGGACAGGCACAGCCACGCCGATAATGACATCCACAATAACAGAAACTCCAACCATTACACAGACTCCCGGACCTGCGGGAAATATAAAAATTATCCAAGTTTTTGTAAATGCTCAGACAGCCGGGCAGGGTGACGAATATATTCAGCTTTATAATGCATCGGGTTTTGATGTTGTTCTGACAACTTCAGATGGGACAATGAGATATAAACTTGGAGACGCCGCAAACAGCATCGACACAGAAGCAATGTACGGTTTTCCCTATACCCCGGGTGTTGATGAAATATTTACCGCGGGGAGCTGTATTATTATAGCCAAAAATGCGGTTGAATTTGAGGAGCGTTTTAAGCACAAACCGGATTATGAATTTGCCAACGGCGGCGACGACACAGATGTTCCCAATATGGTTGATTATGCAGGCTGGGGCACGGGTGTTTTCAGCCTGGACGATGCCGGAGACGAGGTTCTGCTGATTGATGAAACAGACGCAATACACGATTCAATAGCATATGGCACGGGAGATTTTGCGGCAGCCGGCCTTGCTAATGCGCCGGCTGCGCCGTATCACGCAATGTCTCTTTTCAGGAACAATAAAACAGACGATACTGATGATATGACGGCTGATTTTTATGAAAAACCCGTAAATCCGCACTGCGGGCCTTCCCCGGATAAACTGTATATTCATGAATTTGTAACAGCCGCTAACCAGCCTGATAAAGGAGATGAATATGTACAGATATTCAATCCGAATCCATATGATGTGGTTTTGACAAGTGGCGGCGGAATTCCCGTAATTAAGTTCGGCGACGCGGAGGATTATAACCTCGGGTCGGAAGCAATGTATTCGTTTCCGTATACTGCGGGCACTGACGAGATAATCCCGGCAAACAGCTGTATAGTAATTGCAAGGAACGCGCCTGAATATTTCCTGGAATTCGGCGTTTATCCGGATTATGAATGGGCGGATATGCAGGACGATCCTTCGGTTCCGAATGTAGTCGACTATTCATCCGGATGGGGATCTGAAGCAGGTAAAAAAATGGGGCTCAGCAATACAGATGATGAATTGCTGATTCTCGGGGAATACGATGAAATACTGGATTCAGCAGCCTGGGGAGCTGTTGATTACTTCCTTGTGGGCCTGGCAGACAACTCTTTTACACCGCCGGGTAATAATGAATCCGGCAGGAGAAATAATTCGATAGATGATACAGATGATATGCCGGCTGATTTTACGATAATTGCCGCTGCGCCGCCCGCACCTTTATGCGAGCCGCTGGTATTCACAGCCACAAATACTCCAACGGTTACCATGACGCCAAAGACTACTCAAACAGGTACGCAGACAGCGACAAAGACAATTACGCAGATAATAACACAAACAGTGACATCAACCATAACGCCAACAATAACCCTGACACAAACCGAAACGGCAACTAAAACAGTAACCGAGACTGTTACACAGACTATTACGCATACAGTTACAGAAACAATTACGCAGACGATAACTGAAACAGCCACAGTGACGGCAACTGAAACAATAACCCTGACATCTACGGATACTCCGATTGATACACATACAATAACACCGACAATAACGGAAACCGCTATAGAAACAGTTACCGAAACCGTTACTCAAACAACAACTGAAACCATTACCGAAACCGTAACGGAAACCAGAACAGAGACGGTTACAGAAACAGCAACACCGACTATGACAGAAACAGTAACGCAAACAGCAACAGAAACCGTGACTCAAACTACTACGCAGACCGCCACAGAAACGATTACTCAAACGGTTACGCATACTACGACAGAAACAGTGACACAAACTATAACAGAAACAATAACTCAAACCACGACGCAGACCGTTACGGAAACAATAACGCCTACATTTACGGATACTCCGCTTGACACTCATACAATAACACCGACGATAACGGAAACAGCCACAGAAACGGTAACAGAAACTACTACACAAACAGCGACACAGACCGTGTCAGAAACAGCAACCCAAACAGCAACAGACACGCCTGATAATACACCGACAATTACAGAAACAGTCACGCCTACCGCGACTCAAACCATTACTGAAACAGCCACTGAAACCGTTTCAGAAACGTCAACACAGACAATAACTCCGTCAATGACTGAAACATCAACCGAAACATCAACTCCGAGTATTACAGGGACAAATACTCCTGCGGATACGCTTACCTCAACGCCGACAATAACTCTGTCAATGACCGAGACCGTGACTCCGACGTCAACAGAAATACCCACGGACACAGATACGCCGACAGATACAGAGACTCCCACTGAAACTTATACATATACTGAAACATACACTTATACAGAAACACCCACGCAAACGTATACATATACAGAAACCGAAACACCGACAGAAACATACACTTATACAGAGACCTCTACATACACTGAAACCCAGACTCCCACAGAAACATATACGCCGACTCAGACCCCCACTCCCAATGTGAACATAGTCCTTGACCGTAATATTGTCGATATTTCAAAGGGAGAAACCGTAAAAATAAAGGTCAAAGTTTCTGCCGCTGGAATAGGAACGGCTGTAACAATCAAAATATATAATTTAACAGGCGAATATATAAGAGAACTGCAGTTTAATACTTATGCGGAAGGCTGGAATGAGATAGAGTGGGATGCGGCAAACAGGGCGGGCAGTATTGTGGGCAGAGGCATATACTTTATACATATACGAACAGATGAAGGCAGAGAATCCAGACGGGTTTATGTGGTAAAATAATAAATAAACGGATATTTATATATAAAAACAGTGAAAACCGCAATAAAAACCACAAAAAACAAAAATTTATGTTGACAGCAAAAAAAAATTATGTAAAATAGAGTTCTATTTGTAAACGTTATCAGTATGCTTTTACTGAGATTTATAAATTATGATGCGGATTTTATTATATAAGTAAATATAGAGCTGAAAATCAATATAAGTTTTTTAAGTTATAAACTGACAGCAGCGAAATTAAAAAGAACAGCAGGTGGGCCGGTAGCTCAGCTGGTAGAGCATCGCCCTTTTAAGGCGATTGTCGCGCGTTCGAGCCGCGCCCGGCTCACCAATCTTCGTTAAAATTTCGGCAGACAGAATATGAAAAATGTGAAGGTTGTCCGCAGCAGCTTTTATTACCGCGGAGTTATAAATGCAATAAAGAATGCAAATTTGATTTTAAAAGGAGACATAGGATGTATGCGATAGTTGAATTTGGAGGAAAACAGTACAAAATTTCGGAAGGCTCGGTTATAGATGTTGATAAAACCGCAAAAACAGATAAAGAAGTAAAACCCGATAAAGTGCTTCTTCTTGTTGATAAAGATGAGATCAAGGTAGGAACACCGTCGGTTGATAATGTCCAGATAACAGCTGAAATAGCTGACGATAATGTAAAAGGCGACAAGATTATTGTTTTTAAATGGAAAAGAAGAAAAAACCATATGAAGAGACAGGGGCACAGACATAAATATACAAAATTAAAAATAAAGAAAATAGAAGTTTTAAATTAAAATATAAATCAAGGACGGTGGATTAAATGGCACATAAAACAGGACAGGGCTCATCAAGGAACGGCCGGGACAGTGCGGGGCGCAGGCTTGGTGTTAAGTCAACTGAAAGTAAACTTGTAAACAGCGGCGCGATAATAGTAAGGCAGAGAGGGACAAAGATCAAACCGGGCCTGAATGTAGGTCTGGGAAAAGATCATACTATTTTTGCCAAGGCAAAAGGAAAAGTAAAATTTCAAAAAGCCGGCGGAAGAACTGTAGTAAATATCATACCTGTACAATAATATTTTTTTATAACATATAAAAAGGGCTGCTTAAAAGCAGCCCTTTTTTTTTGCATACTTTTGAAAATATCCACCGGTTTATCAATACATTTAAACAGAAAAAATATGGTATAATCTTATGCGGTAAAAAAACAAGGAGAATTAATATATGTTTATTGATCATGCCCGGATAAAGGCTGTATCAGGTTCCGGCGGTTCCGGAGCGTGTACGTTCAGACGGGAAAAATTTGTTCCAAAAGGCGGGCCGGACGGCGGCGACGGCGGTAAAGGAGCTGATATAATAATTACAGCAGACAGAAATCTGGATACGCTTATAGATTTTCACTATAAAAAAGTTTATAAGGGGCAAAACGGAGTAAAAGGAAAAAAATCAAACATGCACGGCGCTAATGCGGAGAATCTTAACATCAGAGTTCCGGAGGGAACCGTGATCAAAGACAATGAAACGGGAAGAGTTATTAAAGATTTGTCGGAAAGCGGGGACAGTATTGTGATTGTGAAAGGCGGCCGCGGCGGCAGGGGGAACGCAAGATTTAAAAGTTCTACACGGCAGACTCCGAGATTTTATGAAAAAGGCGAACCCGGGGAAGAAAGAGACATTATACTGGAACTGAAAATACTCGCGGATGCGGGAATAATAGGAATGGCAAACGCGGGAAAATCAACATTTCTTTCAAAAATTTCAAATGCAAAGCCTAAAATAGGAAATTATCAGTTTACGACCCTGTATCCGAATCTCGGACTGGTTAAAATAAATGATGAATCTTCTTTTGTAGCGGCGGATATACCGGGCCTGATAGAGGGTGCTGCCGGAGGTAAAGGGCTTGGTATTGATTTTCTCAGGCATATTGAAAGAACAAGAGCTTATGTGCATGTCATTGATCCTACACAGGGGGATCCTTTAAAAAATTACAGAATAATCAATGCTGAACTTGACGCGTATAATAAAGAACTGTTAAAGCGGCCGTGTATTAATGTGGTGAATAAGTGTGATATTATTTCTCAAGAAGAACAGAAGGAAATAAGTCTGAAATTCAAAAAGGAAGGAATTGAAATATTTTTTATTTCCGCAAAAGAAGAAAAAGGTGTGGCAGAGATAAAAAATAAATTATATGATATAATTAAAACAATACCCAAAAAAGAAATCCATGAAAAAGCAACGGATATAATAGAACAGAAAGACATATTTGAGGTAAAAAAGATACGCGACGGTGTATTTGAACTTGAAAATAAAAGACTGGAAAAATATATTGCGATGCTTGATTTTGAATATCAGGAAACCTGGGAGGTATTCAGAAAATATCTTGAAAGATCCGGCGTTAATGTGTTTTTGAAGAAAAAAGGAATTAAAACAGGCGATGTAATAGTAATAGGCAGCCGTGATTTTATGTATAAAGACGATGAAGATTAAAAAAGAGAGAAAACAATGCGTATAGTCATAAAAACAGGAACAAATCTTATAGCTGACCAAAAAGGTTTAAGGACAAAATTTTTAAAAAGTTTTGTTAAACAGGTATCTTTTCTTTATGGAAAAGGGCATGAAATACTTATTGTTTCTTCCGGAGCTATTGGTTCGGGGATCAAAAGACTGGGATTTGAAAAAAAGTTTTTTTCCCTTCCTGAAAAACAGGCTGTGGCAGCCGTGGGACAGGTTGTTCTTATGCAGGAATATAAAAAACTTTTCAGAACACACGGAATACCCGTGGGCCAGATCCTGCTGGATCACGATGATGTTAAATGCAAGGAAAAGAATATTAATGCGCGCAATACAATAAATAAACTTCTGGAATGGAGGGTTATACCCATTATAAATGAAAATGATACGGTTGCCACGGAAGAAATTAAATTCGGGGACAATGATGCTCTGGCAGGCATAGTCGCCGGCCTTATAAGCGCGGACAGAGTTGTTATACTTACCAATGTGGACGGTGTTTTTACAAAAAATCCGAAAAAATTCAAAGATGCGGAAATAGTGTCTTATATGGAAAATGTCCATGAACTCATAAAAAAACTTGATCTGAAAGGCAAAACAGACTATGGAACCGGAGGAATGCTCTCCAAACTGCAGACCGCGAAAAATCTTAATTATCTCGGGATTCCTCTTGTAATAACGAACGGAAACAGAAAAAACGCTCTTGCAAATGCGGTTGAACGGTCCGGAGATGATAAAGGAGACGGTACGTTCATACAGAAAAAGAACATAAAATTGGAAGCGAAAAAAAAATGGATATTAACATCTCTTAAATCCAAAGGAAGCGTAAAAATAGACAAAGGTGCGGAAAAATTCATAATAGAAAAAGGTAAAAGTCTTTTACCCGTGGGTGTTAAAGAATGTACGGGTGATTTTGTGTTCGGGGATGCCGTGGATATTATGGATGAAAAATTAAATATAATAGGAAAAGGAATAACCAATTATTCCGCCGCGGATTTATGCCGGATAAAAGGCAAAAGAAGCGCTGAAATAAAAAAAATGTTTAAAGAAGTATTTTTTGAAGAGGTCATACACCGCGACAACATGTTTTTGTATCAATAAGGCCGGAAGGTGATTTTTTTATTTCAGGGGGAAAATATATTTTCGGGATGCTGTTTCGCGGCGGTTTTTAATATCAATTTTCATATACAGTTTATCATCTGAGATTTTTTCAAAAAAATACCTGCCCGCGGCGCCGTCTATTTTAAAAGAACCGGATTTTTTTTCTGTTTTAATGCTGCTGTCCTCAAAGTTCTGATATGCGGCTGCTTTAAAGGAATCAAATAGAATCTGTTCTCTTACTTTCTGAAGATAACAAGAAGCGTCAATATGGCTGTATATTCCATAAAAAAATATAAACAGATTGTTTGAAATTATAAGAAGAATAACAGCTGTTTTGAAAGTATTCATTAAAACACCTCTGTTTTTTCCGGAGCCTCAAAAGACAGCGGATCAAAAGGTATATTGTATCTGATTGACAGGGGAAAAGAATATATTTCCGCGGAAAAGAAATTTTCTGATGATTTGAACGTGCATTTTTGTATGAAAGCGGGTATGACTGTTTTTCTTTTCCTTCTGCTTTTTTCTGAGGGATGAATTGATATTAATACGCTGTCAGCGGCTGAGACTGCGGTAAATGTGTCTTTTTTATCCGTTAAAAACCTTGATTCGGACAGGGCCGGCATACTGATTATCAGGGTATCGGCATTTTGATAAAGATTGCGGAAAGAATCAGGGATTTCTGAACCAAGTGAAGCCGCATATTTTAAAGTGTCAGCCAGGGACGATATTTTTTTATGCGCTGATATTTTTAAGAAGAACAAACAAAAAAAAATCTGAGCCGTTAAAGATAAAAAAAGCGCCGTATAAAAAATATATGGTTTTTTTCTCATTGTCTTCCCCTTGCGTCAATTACCGCGGAAATTTCAACTGCGGGGGGTATTATCTTATCTATTTTCACGGAAACATACCTTGTTGATATTCTGTCTTTATAATAATCTCCGTAAATATGCCCGCTTATAAAAGGGCTTTTTTCCGGTATGCTGCTGCTATAAAATCTTCCGAGGGGGATCCTGTCATTTTTTGTTATAAGCGTCGGCAGAGCCCTGTAAAAAGCGATCTCATTATAAGCGGCATCCGCGGCGATTCTTGTGTTATATGAATCAATAAACAGTAAAAGTCCGATGATACAGGGTATAAATGAAATTGCCGTAAAAAGTCTGATTATGCGGTTTTGAGGATACAACGTTATCATCCTTTTATGCTGTATAGTATATCATCTATAAGGGTTGGCGAAAAACCGTCATAAATGAGTTTTACTATACCTCTTTTATCAATTACTATTATAACAGGCAGGCGGTTAAAGTTATACTGAGCCGGTATATCGCTGTAAGGGGCAGGATACTTCAATCCCGCTGCTGCGGAAAGTTCCTGTATAAAAATATTATCACGCCGTTTTGATAAGGAAAACCATAAAATATCAGGATGTTTTTTTAAAAGAGCCGGAAGTTTTTTGTTTAAAAGGTCCCGGGTCATTATAGAGCCTTTTTTTTGGTCCAGAAAAGCCAGCACAATAATATTTGAACCATAAAAATCAGAGAGTTCGCGTATTGTTGAGTTTTTCATGCCTATAATAAAAGAAGGAGCAGTACTGCCGGGGGAAAGTTTTAGATTGGTTTTTTCTGTCCGCAGCCCGTGCGAACGGCCTGATATATTAAAAAATAAAAAATAAATAAGAACACATATGAGTATTGTAATAATAAAAAGCAATATTTTTTTTGTCATTTTATTTTCCTATGCAGAAGTTTGAAAAAATTTCTTCCAGTATATCATCAGATGAAACACCGCCTAAAATTGACTGTATATGTTTCACGGCTTCTTTAATATCAGCCGCGGGAAATTCAAATGACATTTTTTCCCTGCACGCATTTAATGCATTTTCCAGGCTTTTATTTGCCTTTAAAAGCGCCTGCTTATGCCTGCGGCTGCTTACGGTTATTTCTTCAACCGGAATAAATTCTTTATTCATTATAATGTTTTTAAGTTCTTTTGTTAAGCCTGAAACTCCGTTTTTTTCTGTTGTATTTATGAGAATTACGGATGCGTTTTCATGAACTTTTCTTTTTACTTCCTCAACAGATGTTTTTAGATCCAAATCAGATTTGTTTACCGCAAAAATTATTCTTTTGTCCGGAGATGCGGCCGCAGGGTCAAAATCCTTATCTGAAAGTCCGGTGGATCCGTCTATTACATTTATGATTACATCTGCGGATTCAAGAGCTTTTTTAGCCCGGTTTATTCCTTCGGTTTCAATAATATCCATGGAATCCCTTATTCCCGCGGTATCAATGAATATAAAGGGAAGCCCGTCTATTGTAAGAGGGCTTTCTATGGTATCACGTGTTGTGCCGGGCGTGCTTGTTACTATTGCGCGGTCCTTTTTTAAAACCGCGTTAAGAATGCTGGATTTACCGGAATTGGGGCGTCCCGTAAGAACTGTTTTTATTCCGTTTTTAAGCATTATTCCTTCATCGGCCCCTTTTATAAGAGTATTGATGGATGAAATGCATTCGCTGATGGAGCGTATAAGCGAATCATATGATGTTTTCTGTATGTCCTCGTAGGCAAAATCTATTTCAATTTCCAGCGAGGCAAGGATCTTTTTGATTTTTTTACTGAGGCTGCGGATAGATTCTTTTTCTCTGCCTGAGAGTTGAGCGGCATTTATCCTTACGGCAGCTTCGTTTTCCGCGGAAATAATGCCGGCAACTGCTTCTGCCTGTGAAAGGTCAATTTTACCGTTGATAAAAGCGCGTTTTGTGAATTCACCGGGTTCCGCCGGAACTGTTTTATTTTCAAAAAGCATATCCAGAACTTTATTTAATATTAAAGGATTGCCGTGGCAGTATATTTCAGCCATATCTTCGCCGGTATATGAAAAAGGCGCCCTGAAAAGTATAAGAAGAACATCATCTATAACGGATTTTTCATCACTGATTATACCGTGGTAGGCAAAACGCGGTTTGGCGTTTGATATTGATTTTTCGCCGGACGAAAAAGAAAAAACCTTTTCCACCGCATTAAAAACATCCGGCCCGCTGACTCTTATTATACCAACGGCTGAAGTTCCGGGAAATGTTGAAAGCGCCGCGATAGTTGTATGCATTTTAAACACTCGTAAAAAAAGGAGCTAAAATCAATTTTTTATACGGACATTTTCCGGTGCCGGACAGATAACGTTCGTTTTTGAAAATTATTTCTATGCGGACCGGTTTTTTCTTATTTGGTTCAGCTTTATATTCATATCCGGTTCGTAAAAAAAACGGTTCAGTCTTTTGATTTGTTGACAAAATACTGCTGCGCAATACCCAGCACATTTGAAATACTCCAGTATAAAAGCAGCCCCGAAGGCCAGTTGAATGAAAGAAAAGTAAGAAAAACAGGAAGTCCGTATAAAAAGATTTTCTGCTGCGAGGCCTGCGCCGCATCAACCGTGGGAGTGGCTGCCTGCGACATTTTCTGCTGTATAAACATGGAGCCGCCCATAATAAAAGGAAGAATATAAAGCGAATCCGGCCTTGACAGGTCCTGCATCCACCAGATAAAAGAGGCTCCTTTTAGTTCAACCATATTCATCAGTGTCTGATAAAAAGCTATGAATATAGGCAGCTGCAGCAGCATAGGCAGGCATCCGCCGAAAGGATTTATTTTATATTCCTTATAGAGTTTCATTGTTTCTTCGTTGAGTTTTTGCGGATCTTCTTTATATATTTTTTTCAGTGTTTCCATACGGGGTTTTATTATGCTCATTTTTTTCTGTGTTTCTTTCATATGTTTGAAACTTTTCTGGGAGGGGACCCATAACAGTCCTCTTATAAGTATTGTAAGAAATATTATGGCGAGGCCGTAATTATTTAAAAGGCCATGAAAAAAATCCATTGCATAAAACATCCATACGGATAAAAATCTGAGCCATCCAAGATCCACGCTTTTTTCCATATTTATTTTTTTCAGGCGTTTGTATTCTTTGGGCCCGGTATAAGACTGCATGCGGATCTCTTCGGATGTTCCGGGAGACAGGATCATGTCTTTCAGGTTTATATTCATAAAAGCAAATCCATCGGTCCTTATTTCCGCTTCATAATTTTTGTAATCGGAGAGTTCTTTCATTATAAAAGAAGAAGTAAAATACAGGTCTTTCATGGTTATCCACCGGGATTTTGCGGGTATTATTATTGTAGTATCTTCTTTTGCGTTGAATTTTATATCTATTTTCTGATGCTCATCACCATCCAGATAGGAGATCCGGTTGTATTGAACAAATCCGTCTTTATGCTTATCCACATCAGCGGGCAGAAAATGTATGTTGGGCCCCCAGGAAAGTTTTAACCCCTGCAGCGCAAAAGGGTTCTGCGTATTATTGATGAAACGCAGGTTCAGGTCAAAAACATAAGTCCCGTCTTTCAGAACGTATTCTTTTTCTATAATAACATTTTTTTGGATTTCTTTCTGGAATATAAGCTTTACTCCGTCATCTGTTTTGGATCTTTGTAAAAGATTCCACTGTGTATTTGTCAGGTCTATGGAATCGGAATAAAGGGACATATATGTATACGATGATTTGTTCGGAATAAGCTCAAGGCTTTCAAGATCGCCTTTTTTTGTGTCAGAGTATTTTTTAAGGCGGTATCCGTTTAAAGCCGCGCCGATATCGGAAAAATCAGCAGTAACAAGGTCTGTTTCCACGGTATAAAGACGGGCGTCTTTTTTTGTTATTTTTGAATCAACCGGTTTTAAATTAATGGCTGCCCGGTCTTCGGATGAATTTTTAATTTCTTTTTTTATGTCTTTTTCCTGCTTTTCTGTTTGGGCAGGACGGATGTTTTCTGAATAATTTTGTCCGGGTTTGGGCATAAAAAAATAATTGTATGACAGAAGTATAAGTCCCGAGAGTGCTATAAAAACTATAAGACGCTGGCTGTCTTTCATTTTTCCTCCTTGGGTCCCTTTTTTTCAAGCGGGTCAAGTCCTCCCGGATGAAAGGGATTACATTTAATAATGCGTTTTAATGACAGATAACCGCCCTTAAATACGCCGTATTTTAAAAAAGCTTCTTTTGAATACTGGGAACAGGCCGGATAAAATCTGCAGGAAGACGGCAGAAACGGCGACAGGATCTTCTGATAAAAAGTTATAAATCCTGCGAAAATATGCTTCATTTTTTCTTTCCCTTTGAAAAAGAACTAAGCAGATTTCCCAATGTTTCTTCCACGGACCTAAAATCCGCAAGATCTTTTGCACCGGACCGCACCATTATTACAACGTCTTTTCCTGTAAACTGTTCTTTTCTGCGGTTAAACACTTCTTTTAACCTTCTCTTAAGAAGACTGCGGTCAACAGACTTTTTAAGAATTTTTTTGCCTATTGTGGCTATATAGAGTTTTTCTTTTTCATTTATGCTGTCTGCGCAGAAAACAGAAAAATAACTGTTTCCTTTTTTTATGCCGGAGTTCATGATTCTTTTGAAATCCGGGCCTGAAGGGGATTTTTTCCTGATTTTAAGCTGCTCCCGCCGTAAATTATACCGTAGTCAGTTTTTTTCTGCCTTTTTTTCTCCGGCTTTTAATAACATTCTGGCCGCCGTTTTCCGACATTTTCTTTAAAAAACCCTGTTTCTTTTTTGTTTTTGTTTTATGGGGCTGAAACGTTCTTTTGGACATAATAATTCACTCCGTCATATAATTAAAATTTTGTTATGGCTTATAAAAAACATAAGTTGTGCGATATTATAAGGAAAACAGATGTTAAAGTCAATAGCTATTTATTTGAAATTTAAGACAAGAAGCAGGCGACTTTTTTCTTGAAAAATTAAAAAATTAAGCTATTATGGGTAAGCATTTTATTTTAATTATTACTGACTAAACCAGGAGGAAAAAAATGCCGGCAAAAGAGATTAAATTCGGGACTTCGGGATGGAGAGGAATTATAAGCGATGATTTTACCTTTGAAAATGTGAGAATAGTGGTTCAGGCAATAGCTGATTTTATTAAAAGCAAAAAAAATCTCAGAGGAAAACCGGTGATCGTAGGAGGAGACGCGAGATTTTTATCGGAACAGTTCTGCGCTGCGGCAGCGGAGGTTCTCGCGGGCAGCGGTATAAAAGCGCTTGTCTGTGACCGCGATACGCCTACTCCCGTGATATCGTATGAAGTTATAAGAAGAAAAGCAGCCGGAGGCATAAATTTTACGGCATCTCATAATCCTGCTGAATACAGCGGGATTAAATTTTCTCCGTCATGGGGCGGACCCGCAACGATTGCGGAGACCGGGGCAATTGAGGTAAATATAAAAAAAATTAAAACTGTTAAAAAAATGGATTTTGAAACAGCCGTAAAAAAAGGCATGATAAAGAAGTTTGATCCAAAGCCATATTATATGAAACGGATAAAAGAAATAGTGGATTTCAGCGCAATTAAAAAAAGCAGAATAAAAGTAATTGTGGATCCTCTTTATGCTTCAGCCCGGGGGTATCTGGATACACTGCTGAAAGATGCGGGAGCAGATGTGACGGTTATAAATGATCACAGAGATGTTTTATTCGGGGGGTTTCCGCCGGAGCCTGCGGAAAAAAATATCCGGGATCTTATTCTTGAGGTAAAAAGAAAAAAAGCGTTTCTCGGAGTTGCCGCGGATGGAGACGGGGACCGATACGGAGTTATAGATGCTGACGGCAGTTATATTCCGGCAAATAAAATACTGCCTTTGCTTCTGGATTATCTTATACGGACACGGGGATGGAAAGGATCCGTAGTGCGTTCTGTAGCTACATCGCATATGGTTGACGCGGTTGCGGCTTTGCATAACAGAAAACTTTATGAAACACCCGTGGGATTTAAATATATAGGTGAAATAATGATAAAAGAAGATATTGTCATAGGCGGTGAAGAAAGCAACGGCCTGACTGTTCACAGACATATACCGGAAAAGGACGGTATAATCGCCTGTCTTTTGGTTGTTGAAATGGCCGCAAAAACAGGCAGAAAAATAAAGGATATGATAAAAGAACTGGAGAAAAAAACAGGTTCTTTTTATACTGCCAGGAAAAATTACAGGCTTACCGAAGCGAAAAAAGAAAAACTTATAAAAAAACTCAGTGAAGGAAAGTTTAAAAAAATAGGACAATTTGAAATTAAAGATATTGATACAAAAGACGGATTTAAATATATTCTCGGAAAAGACATATGGGTTATGACGCGTTTTTCCGGTACTGAGCCGGTTGTAAGACTTTATGCGGAAGCAAAGAGCAGAAAAATGCTTAAAGAAGTAATGGCAGCCGGAGAAAAGTTTTTTATTTCATGACCCAGGGACAGAACCTCAGCCAAAGCAAAAGACTAGTTAAAAGCCGGCAGGTTTAACCGGGGGAAAATATTTTTTTTGTCATCTATAGTTAAACAAAACAAATAAAGTAAGAGTGGTCTTACTGTGCATAAGATGTGGAAAAAAATGATGCAAAAAATGACAAAAAAACCTAAAAAACAATAAAAACAAACAAAAAAACATTATATTTGACTTTAAATACATATAAATCAAATATTAAGTATTGACAAAAGAAAGCAATTATATATACTACATATTGATAATATCTTTAAGTTCTTATACAAGATAAAGACATGGCTGCAAAAAATGACAAAAAACATAAATTTTGACAAATACTGTTCTTATTAAAAATCCACTTATAGAAAGGGGTGACGTGCACAATGGCAGCAAAGAAAAAAGCCGTAAAAAAGAAAGCTGTAAAGAAAAAAGCTACGAAGAAAAAAGCCACAAAGAAAAAAGCTACAAAGAAAAAAGCTAAAAAGAAAAAATAAGAAATTAAAAACGGGGTAACATCAAACAACGTGGAGTTGTGAAAAACGGCTCCACGTTGTTTTTGTTTACAAACAAAGTCAGAATGTTATAATCATCCGGATGCCTGAAAACGGTATCCACAGGCGAAAAAAACGAGAGGCAATCAATGGCAAGAAAAAAAAAGGCAAGGTCTTCGGGAAAGAAAAAAGAAAATAAGCCGGACAGGTTTCTGGGTATAAGTCTGCTGGTTTTTTCTGTTTTAGTTCTGCTGTCATTTGTTAACAACGGGGTGGATTCCAAAAATATGCTCGGCCCCGCAGGGGAAATTATTGAAAGATTTTTTTATGTTTTTCTCGGGAAAGCCTCCATGATAATTCCGTTTATAACGGGATTCTATGCGGTTCAGATACTTAAAGGAAATAAACGCTACGCGGATACACGTTATCTTCTGGGGTTTGTGATATTTGTTTTTGCTTTGAGTATATTTACTGCGCTTGCCGCCGCGGGTGCGGGTGCGGAATCTTTTAAAATGAAAAAAGTAAGCGAATTTACAAAAGGGGAGATGCGTGAGTTTTGGAACGGACTCCCCGAAATGCTGAGAGTTATGGACGGCAGTTATACATTTTATACCGGCGGCGCGGCAGGTAAAAAAACTGCGGATTTTCTGGCATCCTGGTTCAATACGGCAGGCGCTTATATACTTAATTTTATAATGTTTGCCGTTGCGGTTATTCTTTTCGGAAAAGAAGAAATACTGATAAAGATCGGAAGAATATTTCACGGTATTATAATTAAACTGATAAAAACAGCAGGCAGGTCCTGTGTGATAATCTGGTCCGCATTGGCGGATTTTTCCGTAAAAATCAGAGATATAATAACTGAAAACCGTAAAAATAAGAAAGACAAAAGAACAGAAGAGAAAATTTCCGGTTCAAAAAAGAATAAAGAAGATAAACACAAGGAAGCCGGAGAAAAAACAGAAAAACCAAAAAAACAGGAACAGGAAAAGACCGCCGGAGTACAGATTAAAGAAAAAAAGAAAAAAGAAAAGCCTACTGTTATAACGCATGAAGATAAACCAAAAGAAAGGAAAGCAATACAGGCTGTCAGAGGAGATTTTACGCTTCCGTCAACGGAATTTTTAAAAGGCGGCAGCACATCTGTTGATAAAAAAGATTATACGGATGACGCCGAGCATTTAAGAAATACTCTTTTGAGTTTCGGTATTGAAGGAGATGTTGTAAACATTGTTGACGGGCCCGCGCTCGCCAGATTTGAAGTGGAGCTGTCTACCGGAACAAAAGTGTCAAGAGTGCAGAATCTTGCCGGTGATATAGCGCTGGCAATGAGGGTTGAACAGGTCAGGATAGCGCCTGTTCACGGTAAATCTCTTTTGGGTATAGAAGTTCCGAAAACCGACAAAAAAATGATCTTTCTCAAGGAACTCATAGAAGATGACAGGTTTCAGGAGAATAACTCGCTTTTAACAATGGCAATAGGCCGGGATCTGGGTGGAGCGCCTGTTATGGCTGATTTAAAAAACATGCCCCATATGCTTATTGCGGGAGCCACGGGATCGGGTAAATCAGTATGCATAAATACCATAATTATGAGTTTTATTTATAAAGCATCCCCGGATGAACTGAAGCTTATACTTGTTGATCCGAAAAGAGTTGAACTGACGCATTACAGGGATCTTGCGCATCTTATAGCGCCGGTTATTACGGATGTAAAGCACGCGGCATATGTACTTAAGAAACTGACATATGAAATGGATTACAGGTATGATCTACTCGCGAAGGAAGGGGCAAGAGACATAGATTCATACAATGAGATGGTCAATGAATATAATGAAGAACTGAAAAAAGAAGGGTATGATCCGGATAATATGCCGGAACCCGCCGAAGCGGCTGACGGAGAGGATGTGCGCGAAGGTGTTGAATTTAAAAAGAACCTTCCTTATATTGTGCTTGTAATTGATGAACTTGCGGATCTTATGACTCTTGCAAAAGCAAATGTGGAAGCTTCGCTTCAGCGTCTTGCGCAGCTCGCGAGAGCGGTGGGAATACATATAATACTCGCGACGCAGCGGCCCAGCGTGGATGTTATAACCGGGGTTATAAAAGCGAATTTTCCTTCGCGTATAGCGTTTCAGGTAATGTCACAGGTGGATTCAAGAACAATACTTGACGCAAAAGGCGCTGAATCGCTTTTGGGAAAAGGAGATATGCTCTATGCGCCGGCTGAATTAAATAAACCCATAAGGGGCCAGGCTGCTTTTGTATCGGTAAATGAAATATCAAAAGTTGTTCATTTTATAAAAAAGCAGAGAAAGCCTGAAATTTCCCCGGAATTTGATTTAAAGCAGGAAGATGCGGATCTTATGCTCGGCGGCAAAGACAGCGGAAATGAAAATTCAATGTTTCAAAAAGCAGTGGATCTTGCGAAAGCAAAAGGAAATATTTCAACATCATATCTTCAGAGAAAGCTTGGAATAGGTTATTCCAAAGCCGCAAGAATTATTGATGATATGGAAGAAAAAGGAATAATATCCGGGCCGGACGGCAACAAGCCCAGGGAATATACAGGGGAGTAAAATACGGCTCCCAAACCCGGGAGAATACGGCAGCATAGATTCTGCGCATGTTTTTTGCTGAAATAAAAGTTTCAAAATCCGGGTTTTGTAAAAAAACAGAAATATAAAAACGGCGCCGTAAAAAAATAAAAAGAGGTATTATATGAAAAAACTATTTTTTCTGGTTATTTTTGTTTTGTCGGCATCATTGCTTTCGGCAGTAACGTTTCAGGAAAGACAATGGATGCAGAACGGCATTCGGTTTTATAATGCCGGGGATCATGACAGGGCAATACAGTCCTTTGATTATGTTCTTGCGATAAATCCCAGAAATTTTTCCGCGCTTGTTTATCTCGGTTATTCGTATGAGGCAAAAGGCCGCGTAAAAGAAGCAGTGAAATATTATAAAAAGGCGTATACGATAAAAAAAGATCCCAGAATAACACAAAGACTTGCGCGTATTAAAAAAGAAATGAAAAAAAGAATAAAAGGATATATATACCGCGGCGGGCCTTCAAGACTGGCGGCGCTCGGCGGTATACAGGCGGTTGTTCCGGATTCTGCGGCAATCGCGGATCCGTATGCGTTCGGGTTCACGTCTTTTTATGCTTTCAGGCCGCAAAAAAACGTCATAAACATGTCCGCGGGTTTTGAAATGCCACAAAAAAAAATAACAGCGGATATGG
>CAYTNY010000005.1:0-9988 GCA_964439215.1 uncultured Spirochaetia bacterium | reverse complement strand
ATAAACATGTCCGCGGGTTTTGAAATGCCACAAAAAAAAATAACAGCGGATATGGAAGGGTTTGGCGAATTTACATATGAAAAAAATGATTTTGATATTTTTTTTAACGCGGAAAAAAATAGAACAAACAATATATCCCACCGGCTTCCGGACGGCGGCGCGGTTATTATAACTCCTGTTTTTGCGTTCAGCCCCGAAACTCATAAAACAGAAAATTCTTTTACCGGAACGCATGAATACACAGCCGCCGCAATGCTGGCTGCGTTTGAAGCGGAATACGCAAAAAAAATAAATGAAAATATATCAATAGGCGCTCTTGCGGGATACGGTACACACAGGTCATCCGCATCAGATTTTCCGGAAGCAGGTCAGAAAAGGGAAAATAATTTCTCGAAATTTCAGTATCTTGCAAGCGCGACTTACATGCTGCCGCTTCCCGGAAGCAGTTATTATATTTCCGCTGCCGCAGGAAATAAATCCGGTTATAATATACATGAAATGCCTTCTTTCCGCGCTATAGATACTATGTATCAGCAATCCGGAAACTCCTTTTTTGAGCAGGCCGGCGCAATACAGGAAAGCCCTTTTGTTTACAATCATTATAACAGGGATTCTGTTTTTACCTATGAGGACAGCATGAATAAAACAGAAATAAAAAACAGCCTGAATATGAGCACGTTCGGATTCAGCATAGGTACGGGCATTGAAAAATACGGGGAGTCGGAAGCAGCAGGAAGTTTTTCCGTATATCCGGTAATAAGCGGAAAAATGTCGGAAGAAACCGTTACAACAGCGCTGGATACAGAGGAATCCTATTCAACAGAAGCTGAGTCCTACGAATGCATAAGAGACGGAATTGAGATCGTTATGCGGTCAATGGGAAGATATTATTTTGACGCGTTTATTATAGGGTTAAAACTTGATTATTTAAATACAGATTATAAGATTTATAATTCGGCTGATGATGAATATCCGGATGATATTAATATGAATTTTCTGAATGTTTCCGCGGGAACGGCGCTCAGGTTTATTGAGAATATTATGATGCCTGTTGAATTTTTTATTTTATCCGGATCAAGAAAATCAACCGGCGGATTTGAAACAAAAACAGAAATTTTTGAAGCCGGCTGCAGGGCAGGGGCCGAATATGAATTAAACAGCAGCATCAGTTTGAGGGGCGGAGGCAGTTTTTCCTCCCGGACAGTATCAACGGGCAATGAACCGGCCGGTACTGCTGAAAATCAGGCCCAAAACAAAGCTGCTTTTTCTCTGGGTGCCGGATACGGCTCTGAAAATATGGAAATAGGCGCGTCTTTGGGATATAATATTATTATGCTTTCGCCGTCCGACGGCGTTATTACGGATTATTCAGATAATGAAGCGGTTTTTGTTCTGGATTTTAAGTTTTTTATATAAAGCAGAACCGGAAATCCGCAAAAAAAAGGAAGGTGCATAAATGAAAAAAGCGGTAATTTTTATGTCTGCAGTTTTTCTGTTGGTTTCCTGCACTGCATCGCAGGAACAGAAAAGTATTGTCTCTGTTGAAGGCAAATCCGAAATACGTGTTGTGCCTGATGAGGTGACAATAAGCGTAACTGTTCAGACGGATGATAATAATCTTCAGGAAGCCAAAAGAAAAAACGACGCGCTTGCGGCAGGGCTGATACGGGCCGTAAAAAAACTTGGAGTGGATAAAAAGGATATACAGACAGGATACATACAGATAGAGCCCAGGCATGAAAAAAGATATGAACAGAAAGGTTTTGCCGGTTATTTTGTGAAAAATACAGTAACAATAAAGATCAGGGATGTCGGCAGTTTTGAGGAGATACTGTCCGCTGTTGTAACGAGAAAAATAGACAGAGTGAACGGAATAAGTTTTTCTTCAAGCAGGAAAAAGGAATTTGAAAAAAAAGCCGCGCTGGATGCCGTGAAAAACGCAAAAACAAAAGCATCACAGCTGGCTTCTGAAATAGGGCAGTCCATAGGGCCGGCTGTAAATATAAGGGAAAGCAGAATTTTCTATAAAAGCGCTGATTACAGGCCTGCGGGAGTTTTAAGAATGTCCGAATCATCAGGCGGGCAGTCTTCGTTTGAGCCGGGGGAAATAATAATATCAGCGGAGATACATGCGGAATTTATTCTGAATAAATAATAGTTTTTTGTTTCGGCGCAGTCTGCGGAATAATTATGCCGGATCTTATAAATAAACAGCGGCAGGCTTGCTGAAAAAAGCCGGTAAAAATAATACAATCATATTAAATTTTTTGGAAAACAAAAAATACATTATGCCGTAAAAAATATTTAAAAAATGAGAGTGTTTTTAACCGGATCCGGAAGGAATACGCAAAAAGGATTTTTATGGGAATAAAAGATTCAAATTATGTATCATACGGCGGTTTTGAAATAAAAAAAGAGCATCCTGTACAGGGATGTTTGATTACGGCGGGAATAATCGCGGGAACGGTGCTTATACTGTCCGCGGCAGTGTTATGGACGGTTAATAACACGCTGTGGTGGTCCGGGATGACGGAAAACCCGGTTTTATATGATGAAGAGGATGTATTTGAATTTATTCTGCCGCCGGGATGGTTTAATCCCGACAGTGTAAATGTATGGACATCGTATAGAATATTAAAGCCTTTTGAGAGTTTTTCCGGAGGATCCATAAAAAGTATTGCACGGATATGGGGCGCAGGATACGGAAAAATGAAAATAAAAAAGGAATTTGCCGGAAAAAATCCTATTATGGTCCTGGAAAAACTGCGGGAACATGAAAAAAAACTGCGGATAAAAGAACTTAAATACAGGGAATTTGAAAACACAAACGAGGCCGCTGCCGGCAATGGCGCACCGGACCTTGAATTAAAAAAATTTTCAGCGGAAAAAGATTATTATAAGGCAGAATATAAAAAGGAAGACCGGCCCTCTGCGACGGTTTATTATTATTTCAGGTGTATGCACGAGAGTGTTTTTGTGATGAAATACAGGTATGAAGGGTCAGAGCAAAAAGCGGCAGAACAGATTAAAGAACTTGAACAGATGTGGAAGAAAACAATTAACAGAAAACGAAAAGATGAAAATGCATAAAGGCAGGCTTAAAAGGAGAAAAAATGATTCAGGCAAATGAACTGTCCGTGGCTTTTGCGGGGAGAAAAATACTGGAAGATGTTTCGTTTAATGTGCATAAAGGCGAAAAAATAGGGCTGGTAGGAAGAAACGGTTCGGGAAAAACAACGCTGTTTAAAATTATTACAGGGGATATTGAACCTGATTCCGGGACCCTTACTGTCCCGAAAAATTATACTGTCGGATGCCTTCAGCAGCATCTTTTGTTTACCGAAGAGACAATTCTGCAGGAAGTATGCAAAGGGCTTAAAGCCGGCGAGGAAGATGATGTATGGAAAGGGGAAAAAATGCTTATGGGGCTGGGTTTTTCTGTTGAGGAAATGAGTAAGCCGCCTTCTTTTTTTTCGGGCGGTTATCAGGTCAGGCTGAATCTCGCAAAAGTGCTTTTGTCCGAACCGCATCTTTTGCTGCTGGATGAACCGACAAATTATCTGGATATTGTTTCTATCCGATGGCTGATAAATTTTCTGCGGTCAGGTGAAAATGAACTTATTCTTATCACCCATGACCGGGATTTTATGGACAGCATTATAACGCATACCATGGGAATACACCGGGGCAGGCTGAAAAAAACAGCGGGAAAAACAGGCAGATATTTTGAACGTATAAACGCCGATGAGGAATTGTATGAAAAAACAAGAATAAAGGATGAAAAAAAACAGAAAGAGGCCGAAGAATTCATAAACCGTTTCCGCGCACAGGCTTCAAGGGCGAGTCTTGTCCAGTCCCGGTTAAAAATGCTGGATAAGATGGAAAAAAAGACCGAACTTGAGACGGTTGAAACACTGGGTTTTAGTTTTAAATACAGTGATTTTAAGGCAAAGGAATTAATGAAAGCGGAAAATGTTTCTTTCGGTTATGAACCCGGGAAAAAGCTGTTTGACGGATTTTCCATAAATATAGCAAGAAACGACAGAATATGCGTGGTGGGAAAGAACGGAAAAGGAAAATCAACGCTGCTTAGAATTTTTGCCCGGGAACTGGAACCGGACGAGGGAACAATAAAACGGCACGATAATATAAAAACAGGTTATTTCGGCCAGACAAATATAGAAAGGCTGAATAAAAAAAATACCATAGAAGAAGAACTGTCTGAAGTAAGGCCGGATCTTGCATATTCGGAAGTGCGCAAGGTATGCGGAGCAATGATGTTTTCCGGTGATCTTGCGCTTAAAGAAATATCCGTTCTTTCAGGAGGGGAAAAATCCAGGGTATCTCTGGGAAAGATACTTCTTAATCCCTCAAATCTGCTTTTGCTGGATGAACCCACAAATCATCTGGATATGGAATCGTGCGATTCAATGGCCCGGGCGCTTGATGATTTTCCGGGAGCGGTAATAATGGTAACACACAGCGAACTTTTTCTGAAGCATATGGCGAACAGGCTTATTGTATTTAACGGAAATAAATTATCTGTTTTTGAGGGGGGTTATAAAGATTTTATTGACAGGATAGGCTGGGAAGAAGAAGATGGAGGAGAAAAAAAGAAAAATAAAAAGAAAAAAAAGATTCTGTCCGGTAAAGAAGACCGGGAAAACCGGAAAAAAATAAAAAGAGACATCAGCAGAATAAAAAAACGCATAGAAAAAAAAGAAATTTTTATAGATGAGGGTGAAAAGGAGCTTGAAATTATAAACAAAGGGATCATGGACGCGGCTGCGGAAAAAGACACCGCAATGCTCAGAGAACTGGGAAAAAAGAGCAGAGAGCTTACAGAGCGGATAAAAGAAAATTACAGCGCGCTTGAAGAGCTTTTAACTCTTCAGGAAGAATATAAAAGTATTCCGCTTGAGGAAGATGTTAAATGAAAAAAACAGCGGCAATAATAACTGTTTTAGCGCTGGTTATGCTTTATTCGTGCGGAAAAACAAAAACCGAGCTGAAAGACAGGGATAATTACAGTGTAAGGGTAATAAATACAGATATCCGGAATTTTCAGAAGGCGGCTGATGCGCGCAGGAAACTGGAAAAAAACGGGTATATATCCTATTATGATACGGCTAAGAAAAAGGACGGACGGATATATGTTATGGCCGCTGCCGGATGTTATCCGGATAAGGCAGCAGCCGAAAAAGCCGCCGGGGAAATTGAAAAAAATACGGAGCTTAAGGGTGCTGTGATAAAAGCAGACCTTGAGATTAAAGGCGATCTTATAAAAACGCCGTCCGGATTGTGGGAGCCCGCAAACGGGAGTTATCGTGAAAAGGAAAAGTATAAGATTCCGGAAATTGAAATGTATAAAAAAAGAATCCCCGGGACATCTTCTTTTGACGGCAGATATAATGCATGGATACAGTATGAGTATGATGA
This sequence comes from uncultured Spirochaetia bacterium, assembly GCA_964439215.1. GTDB lineage: Bacteria > Oederibacteriota > PGYV01 > PGYV01 > CAYTNY01 > CAYTNY01. The sequence continues at coordinate 4,549 of CAYTNY010000005.1, read as the reverse complement.
GCAATGGGAATCTCCGTCTTCAATATGGATATCTGAATACGGAAGCCCGGAAAACAGAGAACTTATTACAACAAAAGACGGAAACAAACCAAAATCATTTCAATGGCACCCGTATAAACATATTATATTTTATGTTTCGGGATATATGTTCGGGACCGTATCACGGGGCGGACAGATATTTATGTCAGACATGAAAGGCAACACAAAAATCGCTGTTGGAGCCGATCCGGACAGCAGAATGGAAATAAAAAGTGATTTTACTGTGGAGAACGGCCGCATAAAATATAAACTGCTGAAATTTGATAAAAATTATCTTAATTATGAAACAACGCGGCACAGTCTGGAATTTGATAAAATACCGCATATACATAAAAATCATGAGGCACGGGACCTTTCCTCAGAATAAAAAAGCCGGATAAATATAGAACTCAATAATTGAATTTATGGCGGAAATGTATTATTATTGTATAAATAAAAAAGAAAGGGGATATTATGCTGAGAGAACCGGTTGTTGCGGGTATGTTTTATGAAAAAGACGCCCATTCGCTTAAAATACAGGTAAACAAATATATTGATCATGATATGCGGAAAACGCAGGTTAAAGGAATAATGGTGCCGCATGCGGGCTATATTTATTCAGGAGAAACCGCGGGATCTGTTTATTCCCGGATTATAATTCCGGAGACAATGATAATTTTAGGGCCGAATCATACAGGTTTTGGGGCGCCTGTTTCAGTTATGAATGAAGGTGCGTGGAGAACGCCGCTTGGGGATGTAAGAATAAATGAACCAATGGCGGATGACATTATTAAAAAATGCGCATACGCCGAAGCGGATACTGAAGCGCATTTAAATGAACATTCTATAGAGGTTCAGCTTCCTTTTATACAGGAACTTTCAAAAAGCGCGGCAATAGTGCCTGTTGTTCTGGGTACTTCGGATATAAATGTTCTTAAAGATCTTGCACGGGTGCTGGGGGATGCCGTTAAAGGCAGAAATGCGGTTATTGCAGCATCCACGGATCTTACACATTATGAAAGCGCCGCAGCTGCATCAAAAAAAGATAAAAAGATTCTTGACGCAATAAACAATATGGATGAAGAAAAGCTGGCGAAAGAAGTCAAAGAAAATGATATTTCAATGTGCGGCTGGATGCCGGTATATGTTATGCTGGCGGCCTGCAAAAACGCCGGAGCGTCAGAGGCGCAGATAATAAAATACTCAAATTCAGGCGAGATAAACGGAAAAACAGACAGTGTTGTGGGGTATGCCGGCGCTGTTGTATTATGAAAGGATATTTTTTTTCGGTTTGGGTTCAATGAGTTCTGATCCTGCGCAAAAAAAAAGAATAAAAGCCGGAAAAATACCGAAAAAGGCGGTTTGAATTGGAAAATCCCGGTGAACAGGATATAACATTTAAAGAAACAATAATACTTGCTGCCGGAGTGATTGTTTTTTTTGTTCTAAGGTTATTTTTTATAAGTGTTCCGCTGGATCCTTTTGAGCGGCTTTTTGCGGGAACTGCCGCGGGTATTATGAGCGGCAAAACGCCTTATCTGGATTTTCCCAATACGGCAGGGCCTTTTGCCATATATATATATAAAATTATTTTTGAAAATATAGGAAAAAGTACGGAAGCCGTAAGGCTGTTTGCTGTTTTATATACGGGAGCCGCCGCTCTTGTTCTGTATATTTTTACGCGGAACGAAAAAAGAGCCGCGGTTTCATTTGCTGCTTTTTTTATTTATCTGGCCGCTTCTTTTAATTATAATTTCTGCGGAATAAACGCCGGCCCGGAAATTTTTGTCCATATACCCTTTTTGTTCGCGGTTATTTTTCTGTCGGATATAGAAAAAGAATACGAAAAAGCAGGGTATATGATTGCCGGTATTTTTATGGGTATAAGCGCGCTGACAACGCATATAATATGGCCCGCTTTGATGGTTCCATTTATATTTATTGCTGTTAACGGAAAAAGCAAAAAAGAAAAAACAGTTTATTCGCTGTGGTATTTTGGAGGGGTGATTATTACTGCCGCGGCCGCATTAGGCTGGGCGGTTTATAACGGGAACCTGAAAGCATTTATGGAACTTTATTTTATTTTTAATATTAACGAATATATACGGACGGGTTTCGGACCCGGTCATTACTCAAGAATACGGGACCTTGCTGCAGTATCGCCGGTTTTTCTGCCGGGCCTGGCGGTTATGGGGTACAGAATATTTAAAGGCAGTTATCATCCTTATATGTTTTATGTATTCTTTTTCAGTTTGTTTATAACCGCGGGAATAGTATGCGCGAAAAATCCCAGGCCTGATTCTTTTATGGCTGTTGTTCCGGTGCTTGCATATTCCGGCGCTTTTTTTGCCGGTGAAATAATGAGATTTTTTAAGAACCGCCGCAGGGGAGTGTTTTTTGCATATTTGTTCGTTCTTGTTTCAACAGGTCTGTTATTTTATACCGCGGACACAAAAGAACTGTTCCGTACACTGCAGTGTGCGTTTCCGGGCTCATAACGGGTTTGTGTATGATTTTTATGCGGGAAAGGAATATAAAAAAACATAAACGGCGGCGATATATGCGGAGGCCGGGATCCGGAACATTTTTAGAACCGGGAATAAATAAAATAAAGGAAGAGGCAGGATGAAAAAACAAAGATTTCAGAATTATGTTTTAAAAGGTATTTTTCTTTTTCTTGTTGTTGTTTCTGTATGGGGAATGAATGCGGCCGCTCCTGCCGGGTCCGGCGCCTGGCAGTATGCAGCAAACGGAAAAGAATTTTTAAAACAGGGGCCTTTTGAAGAAATTGAAGGTTTTTCTTACGCATATGAAGAACAGATAAATCCCGGGACATGGCTGTATGATGTTTTTTCTTATTCTGTTTTCAGTGTCTTCGGCGGGGAAAATATATATTTTATAAGGTTTGTATTTATTATGTTCCTTTTTGCCGCTCTTTTTATGACAGTTTATAAACGTCAGCAGGGCCGATATATAAGTATAATACTTCCCGCGGCATTGACAGGATTTTATCTGCTTGTTTCAAGGGCGGGCATGACACCTGAAACATTATCGTATATTTTACTTGTTTATGTGATATATATACTGGAACACCAGCCGCGCCGGATATATCTGAATCTTTATTATTTGCTGCCTTTTATTGTTTTATTATGGGCGAACATTCATAATTCCGCGGTAATCGCCGCTTTTCTGGCGGTTGTATATTTCTTTTATCATTTTTCGGAATCCCGAGCAATAAATGAAAAACGGCCGGTTTATAAATTTAAACCGATGATCATATCCTGTTTTGGGGTATTTGCCGCAGTAGTTTTAAATCCGATGTTCCATAATGCGCCCGCGGAGTTTATCCGTGGATTGATCAGCGGCCCGTTATACGCAGGATATGATTATGCTGATACACAGCAGTCGGTTTATTATGGTTTTTTCTATGCATATATTTTTATACTTGCGGCCGCGGTGCTTTATGATATAAAGGGCGCTGATGTAGGGAGAAAGAACGGCCTTTTTAAGGATCTGATTATTTTAATGGTTTTTGCGGGAATGACCGTAAAAAGCTCCGTTTATATACCTTATTTTCTTGCTGTAAGCATACCGGCCGCTGCCTACTATATTTATCTGATATTCCGGTGGGAAATAGTGTGGAAAAGGCAGTGGAACGAAATGGATATGCTTAAAATAAAAAATCCTCTTTATATAATAATGTGCATATGTATGCTGGGCGCTTCGGTTTTCTTTTTTATAAAAGAGGAAAAGAGCGCCGGCCCGGAAAAAGCTTTAAACTATATATCCGAAAATCCTGTTCCTGGAAATATTTTTCATCCGCATAAATGGGGCGGTTATATGGAATTTTATCTGTATCCGGCATATAAAATAATGACCGCGCCGGGAAGAGATGTACCGGAGGAAACCATGGAGGAATATAAAACCATAAAAAAAATGAGCGCCGGAGCGCCGAAGCTTATTAAAAAATACAATATTAATACTTTTATGCTTCCGGATTATGAACATGAAATTATTTTAAAATTAAAAAAAGCAGGTTATAAAACCGCGTATTTTGACGAAACCGCCGCAATAATGGTAAATGATAAGAAAACAGACAGATATTTTAAAAATATCAGGCCCTTTGACAGTGAGAAAATATATGACGGCAGTGATCCCGATGATGCTTTAGAGGAGCTTTCTGTTTTTCTTGAAAAGTATCCTTCTGTAAAAGGTTATTTGATGCTTGCCCGGCTTTATGGAGAAAAGAACATATCCGACAGAATAATTTTTCTGGAGGATATTGTTGAAAAAAATGATGATGAAGAACTGATAAAAGAGCTTGCGCGTGTTTATCTTGAAGCAGGCGAATATGAAGCTGCCGCCGATATTGTCCGGAAGATTTCATTTTTTGACAGTGAGGCGCGCGGCATATTAAAAGAAGCCCGTGAAATGCGGCGCGCAGAAGAACAGCCTGTTGAGGACGAATAGTTTTTAGCGGAAGCATCGGGATTGACAATTAAAAAAAGGAATATTAAAATATATGTATCCG
>CAYTNY010000004.1:31324-51912 GCA_964439215.1 uncultured Spirochaetia bacterium | reverse complement strand
CCAGAGGATTATATTATTGAAAAACACCTTGTTTCTGTTAAAATATATGGTATTTAAATTAACAAGGAGAGTAAAAAAACAATGTCTGAAAATTATGATTATAAAGCGATTGAAACAAAATGGCAGAAATACTGGAAAGACAGCGGTATATTTAAATCAACGGGCAAAGGCGAAAAATACTATGTTCTTGAAATGTTCCCTTATCCTTCGGGGTATCTGCATATGGGGCACGTGCGCGTTTACGCCATAGGCGATGTCATAGCGCATTATATGAGAATGAAAGGCAGGGACGTGATACATCCGATGGGGTATGACGCTTTCGGGCTTCCCGCGGAAAACGCGGCAATCAAAAATAAGATACATCCCGCGAAATGGACCAGAAAGAACATAGAGCACGCAAGAGGGCAGTTTGAAAAACTTGGCCTTTCTTATGACACCGACAGAGAGCTCGCAACCTGTGATGAAAGCTATTATAAATGGAACCAGTGGCTTTTTATAAAGTTCTTTGAAAAAGGACTTGCGTATAAGAAAAATTCATCAGTGAACTGGTGCGGCGGCTGCAATACTGTCCTGGCAAATGAACAGGTTCACGAAGGCAGATGCTGGCGGTGCGAAAAAGAAGTTGAGCAGAAAGATCTTGCGCAGTGGTTCTTTAAAACAACCGCTTATTCGCGGGAGCTTCTGGACGGACATAAAGATATTGAATGGCCCGAAAGGGTGCTGGCAATGCAGCGCAACTGGATAGGGAAATCCACCGGCGTGACAATATATTTCAAAGAAGCGGCCGCGGGCGCGGAGATTCCTGTTTTCACAACAAGACCGGATACTATATTCGGAGCCACTTATGTGGTGCTTGCGTCTGAACACGAAATGGTTGAAAAAATACTGACAATGGTTCCGGAAGATAAGAAAACAGAAATAGAGAAATTCCGGGAAAAATGCAGAAAAATAGATAAAACAGTTGAAACAATGCTTCATATTGAAAAAGAAGGTATAAATACGGGTGTTTTCGCGGTTAATCCCGTAAATGGAAAAAAAATCCCCGTATTTATAGGCAATTATGTGCTTATGGATTACGGGACAGGCGCCATCATGGCCGTTCCGACGCATGATTCAAGAGATTTTCAGTTCGCGAAAAAATACGGCCTGGATATGACCGTGGTAATACAGCCTCAAAAAGAAAAACTTGATGCCGAAACAATGACGGACGCTTATGAAGACAAAGGCGTTCTTGTGAATTCCGGTGATTTTAACGGACTGGATAACATTGAAGCAATAGAAAAAATAGCAGACTGGATGGAAAAAGAAAATATAGGCAAAAAGTCGGTTAATTATAAATTAAAAGACTGGCTGCTCTCCAGACAGCGTTATTGGGGAACTCCGATACCCGCGGTTTACTGCGAAAAATGCGGTATTGTAATGGAAAAGGAAGAGAACCTTCCCGTGAAACTTCCGGAAGATATTGATTTTTCCGGCAAAGGCAATCCGCTTGAAACGTCGGATACATTTTTAAATACCCGCTGCCCCGCGTGCGGAGGCGGCGCGAAACGCGAAACAGATACAATGGATACCTTTGTTGATTCATCCTGGTATTTTATACGCTACTGTGACGCAAAAAATGAAAACGAATGCGTAAGCAAAGAAGCCGCGGACAGGGAGCTTCCTGTTGACCAGTATGTAGGCGGCCCCGAGCACGCCTGTATGCACCTTATATACGCGAGATTTTTTACAAAAGTTATGAGGGATATGGGGCTGATATCCGCGGATGAGCCTTTCAAAAAACTGCTTACTCAGGGAATGGTTATAAAAGACGGCAATAAAATGTCTAAATCAAAAGGAAATACGGTAAGCCCGGATGACATGGTGGAAAAATACGGCGCTGATACGGCGCGGCTCTTTATGCTGTTCGCCGCACCGCCTCCGGCTGATCTGGAATGGAGCGACAGAGGAGTTGAAGGCGCGTCCCGTTTCCTGAAAAAAGTATGGAAACTTCTGGGCGGTTACGCGGACAGAATAAGACAGAATAATTATAATGATGCAGACTTTGATTTTGAGAAACTCGGAGGAGACGCAAAGCAGCTCGCAAGAAAAACGCACAGAACAATTAAAAAAGTTTCTTATGATGTCGGTGTTATACAGCAGTTTAATACAGCGGTTGCGGCGCTGATGGAGCTTTATAATTCCGCAAATAAAACCCGTATACCCGAAGACTGCAAAAACCCCGAAGAATTAAAATTAATGTGTTTTTTTACAAAAAATTTCACACAGCTTCTTGCGCCTTTTGCTCCGCATTTTTCCGAAGAAATATGGTCAAGAACAGGGGAGCGCGGAAGTATTTTCAGATCAAAATGGCCGCGGCATAACGAAGATCTTGTGGCGGAAGATGCCATTGAATTTGTTGTTCAGGTTAAAGGCAGAATCAGGGCGAAATTCAGCGTTGCTCCGGGAATAAGCCGCGAAGAAGCCGAGGAAAAAGCTCTTGCGGACGAAAAAGTAAAGGAATATATACAGGGAAAAGAAATAATAAAGAAAATATTTGTCCCGGATAAACTTTTAAATATAGTTGTTAAGTAGACAGAAAAAAGGTTATAATTAGATTATATACTAATTTGAGGAGAAATCTGATGAGAAAATTTGTGTTCTTAATAACAGCCGGAATATTCCTGTTCGGATGCGCCCACTATATGCCCCGGGCAGAACTTCCGCCTGACATTAACAGTATTGCTGTGCCTGTTTTTATCAACAATACGGATAAATACGGGCTGGAGCAGTATCTTACATCCCGGACCATTGATGAGTTCTTAACTGACGGAAAAGTGGATATTGCCGAAGTGTACAAAGCGGACGCCGTTGTAAAAGGGATAATAACAAAATACGTAACAACCCCCATTTTGTTTGATTCAAACCAGGTGCCGCAGCAATACAGAATGAGAATATATATTGATCTGAGTTTTTTCAGCAATAAAGAGCAGGTGGAAATTTACAGGACCGAAGATATCTGGGAGGAAACTACATATTATGTGGTCAATAACCTCGGTATGCCCGCGGAAACAGAGGAAACAGCAAGGGTCAGAGTGCTTGATAATCTCGCGGCAAAGGTCGTAAGAAGGGTTATTTACGGGAGGACAAATTGAAAAGATTTCTGATCCTGACTGTTCTGGTGCTTTTCTGCGCGGCATCATCCAATGCCGCCCGCGATGTTCTTCTCGGGCATGTCACAACCTGCAGCGGGCTTATAAATAATTATCCGGCAGACAGCACAAACTGGTTCTTCAGAAAACAGCATAAAGTGGTTCAGTATTTTGCGTATATGCTGTTTCCGGCGCGGGAGCTTAATTTTCCAATGAGGGAAACGCAGCATCTGTTTATAAATCCTTATATTATGTATTCCGATGAAACATTGTATGAAGACGAAATGGTATTTGAAAACCGGTGGATCACGCCTTCCGGAGATGTCATCTCGGAAAAGATAATGACATGGACAATACCTGCGGATTCCGCCAAAAAAATAAACGTCAGCGGGCGGGAATACGTCCCCTATGTTTTTACAAATTATATAGGCATAAAAGAAAGTTTTTCCGAGAACGGACAGGAAAAACTTCCCGCTGAAAAAGGACTTTATCATATAGAACTTTATCTTAACGGAGATCTTCTTACCGTTACCTTTTTTGAATTAAAGGACTGAAAAATGGCCGCAAATAAAAGGATTACGGAATACATAGGGGAAACACCCGGAAACATATATGTTCTGGGCGGGGATGACAGCTTTTTCTTCAGGGAATTCACAAATGCTCTCGCCGGAAAGATTTTCGGCCCGCGGCCGGATTCTTCCGCTGTCGGTTCATATGACTTTTCAAAGAAAAGCGCGGAAACAGAAGGGGATGAAGCTTCTCTTGAGGATGCTTTTGAATTCATGATGACGCAGTCAATGTTCTCTTCCTCAAAAATAGCGGTTTTAAATGAAATATACAAACTTAACAAAGAACCGCTGGAAAGACTTCTTGGCTTTATAAAAAAAGGGATCCCAGCCGATGTTTTTGTTATTCTTACCACCACGGGCAGCCTGAGCGCCCCGAGAAAAAAAGCGCTTGCGGATGCCGGCATAAAACAGAAAAACATCATTGATTTTACAGGCACGGGCGCGCTTAATGCCGGCCAATGGGCGCTGGAATATACCGCCTCAAACAAAAAAACAATTGACCGCGAAGTTCTTGATTATATTATCAGCGAAGCAAATGAGGATACAGGAACAATAAAAAATGAAATTGACAAACTTATACTTATGGCAGGAACACGCGCTGAAATCACAAAAGAAGATTTCAACAGTGTAAAAGGCGTTGACCACCGCTATGATATATGGGCGCTTACAAATTCGGTTTTAAGCGGGAACTCTGAAAAGGCATTTAAGGTTTTTGACGCAGTCTATGATGACATGGCGCCGGAAATGATACTGGGAAGCATTTATTCTTCTGTGCGCAGGTCCTACAGGCTTATCTATTATATGCAGACAAAACAGGAGCAAAAGGCGCAGCGGGTTTTCGGCAGGTCATTCTGGCCCGTGAAAAAACAGTCCGCTGAATTTATGACGATCCCTTATGTTGATATATTAAGAATAATAAAGGAAGCGGATAAAAAAATCAAACTGTCTTCGCGCAGATCCGCAAAGACAGTGCTTACGATCATGCTTCAGAAAATATTTTCAAGAATGGAAAAAAAGAAAATTAAGCGTTAAGCCGCTTTTGTCTTTTTGCCTGATTTCGCGATCCTTGATTTATATCTGGCAGCCGTATTCTTTTTGATTATTCCTTTTTTTAATGATTTATCAATAACAGAATACGCGGTTGACTGAAGCTCCTGTTTTTTATCTTCCGGCGCGGTCTTGGCTTTTTTCACCGCGGTCCTGACTCCTGATCTCTCTGCTTTGTTCTTGACAGTGCGTTTCTTTATCTTTCTTACATCTTTCTTTTTAGACCTTATATTCGGCATTTAAACTACCTCCGTATTTTTTTTTACAATATTTAAGATAGTATAGTATTAAAAGGCTTTTGTCAATGATTTCTTTTAAAAAAACAGCGGTTTTACTGCGGCGCCCGCCGGAATCAAAGTTTTTTTCCGCACATACCGGAACACTTAATCCATACAGTTTCTTATATTTTTACAGGGCGCCGCGCTATCCCGGCAAACTTTCCAAGGCAATTCATTGAGAATGCCCGGGATAAGCAGCGGCGGAGCACAGTATGATATAAACCGGCGATTAAGCAGGATATTCAGACAAAAACGGCCCATGAAGAAAGAAGAAGTGTGTTTTGATGTACTTATGAATGTTTTGGGTGTTGTAATTCATTTTACAATTCAGCAAAAAAAACAGACAGAATCTTTAATTTATGCGGCCGCGGATATCTTTTAACAGCATATTCTTTTTCACAAAAAATAATCTGTCCATAAAAAACACGGGAATACAAACTATATAATTATACGGCAGCAATTCTGAACCCGGACCGGGCAGGGCAGCTTGAAATTTTATAATGTCATACAATGCCGCTGTTTTAATCTGCCGGATGCAGTATTTAAACCATTTTCCGGTAAAATATTAAAGAAAACAAAAAAAACGCGCAAAAAACTGCGCATTTTAATATAAAACAGGTATATTTTTTTTGTTTAATTTGCGGCATATAACTTGCATTATTTATTGTGAAGGCGATTGGGGAGTTTTAAATTCAAGGAGGGCGGAAAGTACCTCGAGAATATTTTTTAAAAGCAGGTAGAACCAAACTGAAGTTTAGTTCTACCTGCCTTCAAGCATCCGGTATTCCATCATATTCTCTTCCAGTTTGGAATCATCAATTGTTCTGTGTTTTTCCATTTCCACGGTAATTGTCCTGCCCAGAAACCAGCCTGCTGCTGTGCCTGCCGCTGCTCCCGCGGTACTTGAAAGGGCGGTCTTGCCTCCGTCTCCATCTCCCTGCACCGCTAAATATCCCAGAAATCCTCCGATTACAGTACCGATAAAAGCGGATATCACCTTGGTTGTTGTGTAGCGTTTTTCATCTTCCGGAGTGATTTTCGGCCGGGTAAAATCATCCGATTCCTGAACAGTTGCGCATGAAGTTAAAATCACTGCAGACAGAATTATACCAACGATAATTTTCATAACAGCCTCCCCACAATAATTTTTTTGTTAATTATTAAAATTATACCATATTTTATGACAAAAGCAATTTTTGTTATGTTTAAAGTTCTCAGAACAAATAGTATAAATGAAATCCTGTACATATATATATATAAATGCTATAATCAGATTTAATTAATATAATTTTTTATATTACTAAAAAAAATATACAAGGTTCGGGAATGAAAAAAAACAAAAAACATTTTTTAGCGGCGGCTATTTTATCCGCACTCTTAATCCCTGCGTTTAATGCCGCGGCTTTTGATGAATCCGATGAAAAGGATCCGTATTTATACTCGCCCAATAACATGGATTCTCTCTGGATATACAACGGCTACTGGCAGAATAAGCCTGAGGATAACTTTGATTTTGAAGCATACATTCAGAATAAGCATATTGATGATGAAAAAAAAGTCCACTATGTTTATTACACACCTATCGAAAGCACCAAAAACGTAATATACGCGGACGAGACAGGGTGCTATATTTCATCCATAAGATATCCTGTGCCGTTTATGGATTTTCTGTTTTTTACGGTGGATCTTGAACCGCCCATACCCATGATGCTTTATCCTCTTGAAGTGGGGAAGAAATGGGAAGTTGATTTCACGGGAACCATTGACGCATTCAAACTTTTTAAAATAAAACGCGAAGGAACAATAAAAGCGGAAATAAAAGCAAAAGAGATCATAACTGTAAACGGTAAAGATATTAAAACATATAAAATACAGAACCTGATTGACGACGGCGGCGGCAAAGGATTCAAAGAAAGCATATTCTGGTTCGGCAAAGGCGCCGGTTACGTGAGAGGGGATACACCCGTATATCATATAGAACTTTTAAATTATGATCCAAAGGGGCGCGGCAGATAATACCAAAACCTTTAACCGTTTTTTGCGGTATTTATTCTTTTATTTACGGCGCATAAGCGCCCCGCAGACCTGAATCCCGGGAAAAAACACGGCAGTTCCGCTAAAATCTCTATAACGGACAAAAACCACAGCGGCGGAATCCGGACGAGTTTCCGCAAAAATATTATACTCATTCTGCCGCCCCCCGGCGCGGAAGTTTTACAGGATCAAAATAACCCCGGCATATCGCACGTATTGCATGCGGTATATGAAAAAATTATAATAACGCACCGGCGCTTTGTTTTCAAAAACAGCCGGTGAAATATTCAGAAGGCTGCGCCGCGCTTAAACCCCGTATATACACAACAGCGCGGATAAGATCTTTATTTTATCTTCTGCGCCCGAACTTTTTTCCTTTGCTGGACCATAAAAGCACCGGTTTTTTATGAACAAACTTCTCCGATTCAGGCCTTGCGGAAAGAGGTATCGCTGTTTTTATCATGGTTTCAATGCTTTTTATGTCCCTGCGCTGGTCAGGTGTCGCAAATGTTATAGAATGGCCCTTTATTCCGGCGCGGCCGGTTCTGCCTATTCTGTGAACGTAATTTTCGGGATCATCAGGCAGGTCGTAATTTATAACGAGCTCTATACCTGAAACATCTATGCCCCTTGATGCTATGTCTGTCGCGGCAAGTATTCTGTATTTGCCTGACTTGAATCCTTCAAGCGCGTCTTTTCTCTGGCCCATTGTCCTGTCGGAATGAATTTCCGCGGCAGGGTGCCCGGCATTTTTCAGCATTCTGGTTACGATCGCCACGCCGCGCTTTGTTCTTGCAAAAAGCAGAACAGATCCTTTGTAATCTTTCAAAAGCTTTGAAAGCGCTTTGAATTTATTTTCTGATTTCACTACAAAAAGCTCCTGTGTAACAAGTTCTGTAGCGGTTCCCGGAGGCGCAATTTCCGCTCTTACCGGCATTTTCATATAAGATGTGGCTATATTAACGATATCCGTGGGCATTGTCGCTGAAAAAAGCATTATCTGCCTGGGGCGGGGAAGTCTTCTTAGAACCTGCCTGAGCTGCGGCATAAAACCCATATCAAGCATTCTGTCCGCTTCATCAAGAACCACGTTGCGGGTATGATCCAGCTTTACTGTTTTGCGTTCAAGGTGATCAATCAGACGCCCGGGTGTGGCTATGATAATACGCGGTTTTTTCTTCAGCTTTGCCATTTGCCCGTACATAGGCTGCCCGCCTATCAAAACAGCGGTTTTCATCTTAAACGCGGGAGTAAGCTTGGCAATTGTTTCATTTACCTGCACCGCAAGTTCTCTTGTAGGTACAACAATCAGTCCTGTGTTATTTGTCTGAGCAAGCTGCTGGACCATGGGTATCCCAAAAGCAAGAGTCTTGCCTGTTCCTGTTTGTGCGATTCCGACAAGATCCTGGCCCTTTATTGCAATAGGTATGGCTTTATATTGGATAGGCGTTGGTTTTACAAATTTATATTTCTCCAGCACTTCCAAAAGACCGGGCGCAATGCCTAAGCCGTAAAAATTTTCATTGCTTGCCGCGTCAGCGGGAGCATTGTTCTGGTTTTCTCTAAATACATCTTTTCTCTGCATAGTTTTCTCCTGTTTGTTTTTTGATGACTGTAAATACAGGGGACTATGTTTTGGCGGGAAAATCATTTCCACTATATTATTCTTTCATCTAATTTTAATCATTATAGTATTATTTGGACCATATGTCAATTTATTTTATGCCGTAAGAGAAAAAACTCCGGCCTGCAGGTTTTATTGCGGCACTTGATAGAACCGAAGTCCTTTTTTCGCGCATGCCGGAGTGCTTAAATTCATACAGTTATTTATGTTTCCCTCAGGACGCTTTCCTATCTTATAGAGCTGTCCCTTACCCTTATTTCTTGTTTTAAGCATTAACTTGTATTACAAAGTATCCTGCCGCTGCTTAACCCTCTCCCTGTTCCATTTTCGGTATTTTTCTGATTATATTTATAGTAAATACCGGCAAAGCATGAAAGCATTCATCCTTTGCTCATAGAGGGAGAGGGGGATGGTTTATATTTCAATGTATTTCCGGATGTTTTAGATGCTGCAATTCATTTTACAATTCAACCCCGTAGAGAAAGAAATGAAACAAACAGCTTTTCACCAAAAGAATATACCCTTATAAAATGACAATAAAGTTACAAAACCTCATCATTATAATTATTTTATATGTCTATTTTGTCCCAACAGAGCCATAATGCCCCCCGCGGGACATTAGAGTTCTTTTTTGTATTAAAATTTTCTTTATTTTAAAGGCTTTTTTATGTATGTTTTTGTGGTATGGTACTTGCATTTAATAATGTAGGATGGTGATATTATGGCATCTGATTATGCAAAGGAACTGGACATACTAATACGGGACAAACAGGTTATTCCCGTAAAAAATGGTGTGAAATATAAAGTTCTTGACAAAAATGATGAAGATTCACAGGGATTGTTTAAAAACGCAGCAATGATACGGCTGGGCACCAAGGGCCTGACGATGAATACAAAGCATTTTATCAATGCGGAAGATGTTGTGCTTGTTGAGTTTGATCTTGGTGAATACGGTTATGTAAAAGGATGCTGCGAAGTTATTGACTGCGCAAAGAAAGAAAAAGAAGATATATATGATATACACTTATCGTTCATTATACTTAAACACGCATACAAAGAAAATATTGAAATGTATATCAACAACAATGAAAATAACCGGTTGTAAAACCGGATTTGCTATTTCATACGAACATAGATTTCAGATGTTCCGGCGAAGTGTTCCCGCACATAACGCCCCCCACCATTCGGCGGGAACACGGTAAAAAACCCGGGTGTAAAAGCCCGGGTTTTTTCATTTCACGGGCTCCGTCCGCAGAGCCTTCGCAATATCCGTATTTAATATATTCCATGGACAAAAAATTTTATTTTGATATAATTCAACCATGATAAAACAATCATCTTTAAAAACAGAGCGTGTTTCTCCGGAAAAGAAATACAAAAAGAAAATTTTATATATTTCCCTGGCTGTGATACTGACAGGTATTATTGCGGCACTTTTCCTGAGATATCTTTATGACAATAATTTTCCGGCCGCTTATCCCTCTCAAAAAGAAACCGTGAAAAATCATTCCGGGCTGTCAAAATGGCTGTGAAATGCCCGCGGTGCTCGGAGCTGAGCAAAGACGGCAGTGACTCCTGCTGGAGCTGCGGCGCTGTTTTTGCTTCCGGAGAAAAAAGCACGGCCGAGGATGCTCCTGTCAAAAAAACAGAAGAAAAAACCGCCGGAAAAAACACAAAAAAAACAGAAAGAATCACACTGGATGAACATATAAAGAATTTCTTCAGCCTTGTAAAACAGAAATATTTCTCGGGGTCCGGAGAAAAAAAACTTCTCGGAGGCGGCGGGCTTTTTGTTTTCTTCGTAAGCCTTTTCGGCCTTGCCGCCGCGGTTGTTATGCGGGAAGCAGCCGGCAGACAAGCGCCTGCATTTGGATGGCCGGACCTTATTTCTGTGTTTTTCTATATTTTCTTTTTCGCAACAGCCATTATCAGGATCTTTAACACCGGCAATACGGGCCTTCAGAAGATATATTCCGTTATCATAATAATAATCTTTATAATGGCTTCCGGTTACGTGGTCTCGCCGGAAAATAATATATACAGAAAAACACTTGAATTTATTTTTACCGCCCTCTGGGTGGCGCTTATGTGGTTTTATAAAGAAGACAGCGCGGAGGAAAAATGAGCGGTAAAATCCCTGTGAATTATTATTCTGTATTTATTTCGGCAGTTTCTCTTTATAAGAAAAACTTCTTTGGTTTTTTAACCATAATTCTGGCGGGTATTGCGGCGGCGGCTTTTGCGCAGTTCATAAACAGCCTTGCGATAAACGCGGTTACAGGCGCTGTGCTTTCGATTATCGCGTATATAATAAATATCCTTTCCCTGATCGCTCTTATTATAGCTGTCTCAAGGGCTTATAAAGGACTGGATTTCAGTTTTTCCGGATGTTATAACGCCGCAATGAAAAGATTTTTCCGTTTTCTGGGATATACGGTTCTGCTGCTGATAATAATATTTGCGGGATTTATACTGCTTTTTATACCCGGGGTAATATTTTATATTCTGTTCTTTTTCACAACAATAATCGCGGTTCTTGAAGAAGAAAAAGTGTCTCCTCTTAACAGGAGCAGGGAGCTTGTAAGGGGTTATTTCTGGAGCCTTCTTGGTTTCTTTCTTCTTATAACTATCGTTTTTTTCTCAGGGTGGCTTTTGTTTGTTATTTTAGCCGGCCTTCTTGCTTTTATAACCACTGTTTTAAACCCGCTTTTTATGGTTGTTCTTATTGTCTGCGCGGCTGTTGTCTGGGCTGTTATTACTGTGATATTAACGCCGTTTTTCACCATATTTCAGGTTCTTTTATATTATCGTTTTATTGAGATCAAAGAAGGCCCGGAATTAAATAAAAAAAAGGCGGCCGCGCCCAGGCTGACCAGAAAAATAACGCCGTCCTCAAAAAAGAAACCCGCCGCAAAAACACCGCGGCAGCCAAAGAAAAAAACAGCAAAGAAAAAAATCCCCAAGAGAGCGGGAAAAACAGCCAAACCGCGCAGAAAAAACAACCCCTCCGCAGACAGGACGTCCCGCAAAAAATAACCGGCAGCCGCGGGCGCGGCGCCGGATACTGAATTTCCCTCTCTTTATTTTCTCGTAAAAAAATAATATGTGTTTTGAATGCCTTGCATTTTTTATCTCTCCTTCCTTTAATGGAAAAGGGAATAAGCGAATAGAACGCGGAAATTCAACTTTTTCACAGCATAAACCGCCGGCCAAATAAAAAACATACAGCTTTCCGGCATAAAAAAAGTGCAAAAAATAAAAGTTTAAGTTATAATAGCGGTTATGTCATCAAGAAAAATCGCGTTTTCAGCGGGTATTGTAAGCGCTATTACAATGCTTTCCAGAGTACTGGGCTATATAAGAGATGCTTTTTCCGCGGCTCTATTCGGCGTCGGAATTGTATCCGATGCTTTTTTTGTGGCATTCAGAATACCCAATCTTTTAAGAAATCTTCTTGCGGAAGGCGCGCTATCCTCCGCTTTCATCCCTGTATTTACGGATTATATTGAAAACAGAAAACAAAAAGACGTCTGGAACCTTGCCGCAAATGTTTTAACGCTCCTCGCGCTTATTCTTGTTTTTGCGGCGGCGCTGGGAATTTTTGCCGCCCCCTGGATCGTCAAGATAATAGCGCCCGGATTTGTGGATGACAAAGAAAAATTCATTCTCACGGTAAAACTCACAAGAATCATGTTTCCGTTCATTATATTCGTGAGCGTGTCCGCCCTTTTTATGGGGGTATTAAATTCCTTTAAAAAATTCTCAATACCGGCATTTGCTCCGGTCGTGCTGAATGTTTTTATGATTGCCGCAGGCGCTTTTTTATGTCCGGCACTGGGAGTTTCGCCGGAAAAACAGATCTACGGATGGGCGGCCGGAGCGCTTGCAGGCGCTTTTTTTCAGGTGATAATGCAGTATATACCCGTGGTAAAGCTCGGATTCGGGCTCAAAGCCGTAATTAACCTTAAAGACGCGGGCCTGAAAAGAATAGGGCGGCTTATGGTTCCGGCTACACTGGCCCAGTCCGTGACACAGCTGAACCTCCTTGTTAATACTATTCTGGCGTCTCTTTTGGCCGAGGGCGCGGTAACTTATCTTTATTACGGGAACAGGATCATGCAGCTGCCGTTCGGCGTGTTTGGAGTTGCCATTGCAACAGTGGCGTTCCCTTATATAGCGGGATATGCGGCCAGAAAAGAATCAAAGAAAATGAGGGACACCATTCATACTTCTTTGAAGCAGACGTTTTTCATAGTCATACCTGCATCCGCGGGAATAATCTTTATGAGCGGCTACATAAACGCCTTGTTGTTTTACTACGGCAGATTTACCATGGAAGATACGCTCAATACCGCCGGTGTCTGTATAATGTACACCATAGCTGTTTTTGCTTTTTCGGGAATTAAAATACTCACACAGGTTTTTTATACAATAAACAAAGCGAAAACAGCGGTTAAGATCTCAGCTGCTTCGCTTGTGCTGAATATTTTCTTCTGTATTATCCTGATGGGGCCGATGCAGTATATGGGCCTTGCGCTGGCCGCTTCCATTGCCGGGATCATTCATTTTATATTGCTTTATATTTTCGTTGAGAAATATACAGGGGACCTGAGAACCGGGGAACTTGCTGTTTTTTTCATAAAAACAACCGCGGCCTCGGTTGTTATGGGCGGGGTGATAATGTTTGTATCGCATGCAATGTCAGGCGCGTGGAACACTGATTTTTCAAGAACAGTAAATGCGCTTATCGTTTTTGCGAATATAATACTGGGTGTTGTTGTTTATTTTGCGCTGCTTCCGCTTTTCAGAATCTCGGAAGGCAGAACACTTGCGCTTGAATTCCTGAAAAAACTTAAAAAAAGAAAGAAAAACAGCAGCATGCCGTAATTATCCGAAAAACATATTACACCGCCATGAAAAACAGTTCCCGCGGTTTAAAATATTCTTGACAAAAAATATCCTTATGGTAGTATTTACCTGTTTGATTTTTAAATATACATGTGATTAAATTCACATAAAAAACACAAATAAACTAACAGTGTTTTTAAAACTTCTGAAACGAGGTAACGCTATGGGAAACACGGTGCATGAAGTAATTAAAAAGTACAACGGCGACGAAACAAGACTCATGGACATTCTTATTGATACACAATCAGCTTTCGGCTATCTTTCTGACTGGACAATTGAACAGATCTCAAATTCGCTTGACGTTCCGCGGGTTGATATTGAACAGACAGTCTCTTTTTATCATTTTTTCACAAAAGAACCGCGCGGAAAATACACTGTATATCTTAACAACAGTGTTGTTTCGGTTTTTAACGGCTATGAAAAGATAAAAGAAACGTTTGAAAAGGAACTCGGCATAAAAATGGGCGAAGTCACCGAAGACGGGCTTGTCGGTCTTTTCCCGACTCCGTGCATAGGAATGAGCGACCAGGAGCCTGCGGCCATAATAAACGAAGAGGTATTCACTTCTCTGACCGAAAAAAAAGTAAAGGACATTACAGCCGGAATGAAGGCGGGCAAAACCGTAAAAGAAATAAAAGGCGCCGAATACGGCGATGGAAACAATGAAAAAATGCGGGCTATGGTAAAAAACAACATAATCAAAAGAGGCGAAGTAATCCTTAATGAATATGTTCCGGGGAGCACGCTTGAAAAGATCTCTAAAATGAGTTCGGACGAAGTTATACGTATAATAAAAGAATCCGCCATAAAAGGCCGCGGCGGAGCGGGTTTTCCGACCGGTATGAAATGGGAATTCGCGAAAAAAGCAAAATCCGACATAAAGTATATTTTCTGCAACGCGGACGAAGGCGAGCCGGGAACATTTAAAGACAGGGTAATACTGACGGAAAAACCTTATCTTGTATTTGCGGGAATGATCATAGCGGGCTATGCGGTCGGAGCAAAGCAGGGTATTCTTTATCTGAGAAATGAATACAGGTACATGAGGGAATTTCTTGAGAGCGTACTTGACGATATGAGAAAGAAAGGGCATCTGGGAAATTTTATTTCAGGCATAAAAGGCTTTGATTTTGACATAAGAATACAGTTCGGCGCGGGCGCGTATGTATGCGGCGAGGAATCCGCGCTCATAGAATCCGCGGAAGGCAAAAGAGGAGAGCCGCGCGACAGGCCGCCGTTCCCGGTTGAAAAAGGATATCTCCAGAAACCCACTGTTGTAAACAACGTTGAAACCTTATGCGCAATCGTCAAAATACTTCTTAACGGGCCGGAATGGTATAACGGCATGGGAACTTCGGATTCAAAGGGCACAAAAGTGCTCAGTATATCCGGCGACTGCGAAAAACCCGGCATATATGAGATTGAATGGGGATTTACCGTTAATGACATTTTAAAAATGGCAGGCGCAAAAGATGTCCAGGCCGTTCAGGTAGGCGGCCCTTCGGGATCATGCATCGCCGAAAACGAATTCAACAGAGTTCTGTGTTATTCTGACCTTGCGACAGGCGGCTCAATGATAATAATCGGAAAAAACAGGGACCTTTTAAAGGACGTTGTTCTTAATTTTACCGAATTTTTTATAGAAGAATCATGCGGTTCCTGTGTTCCGTGCAGGGCGCTTACTCCCATCTACAGAGAAGTGCTGAAAAAAGTAATAGACGGGAAAGGCACAAAAAAAGACCTTATGAACCTGATAGAGTGGAAGGATATAATGAAAAAGAACCGCTGCGGCCTCGGCCAGACAGCCATGAATCCAATAGTAACTTCTTTGAAAAACTTCAGGAGCCTTTATGAAGAAAAAGTAAAAGGCAATGATGATGAATTTCTTTCAGGTTTTGATGAAAAAGCGGCTGTCAGCGAATATGACGCGGCCGTAAAATAATTGGACAGAGTCCGGAGGTAAAATAATGGCGACTTTTGTTAAGTTCACGATTGACGGAAGAGAATGTATGGCCGAAGAAGGCACGCAGCTTGTTGAAGCCGCGAAAGAAAATAATGTTTATATACCAACACTGTGTAATTATCCGGGAATACCGCCCAAAGGATCCTGCCGTATATGCACGGTCTTAATCAACGGGCGCCCCGCAACCGCATGCACCACCAAAGTTGCGGAAGGAATGGAGATACAGAACAACATACCTGAGATCACTGATTTCAGAAAAGCCATTGTTGAGATCCTTTTTGCGGAGGGCAATCATTTATGCCCCAGCTGCGAAAGAAGCGGAAACTGCGAACTTCAGGCCCTGGGATATAAATATCAGATGCTTGTTCCCAGATTTCCTTATCTTTTTCCCAAAAGAGAAGTGGAAGCCAAGCACCCCAAACTCCTCAAGGACCATAACAGGTGCATTTTATGCAAACGCTGCATAAGAGGCATCAAAAACAGCAGCGGTAAATCTGTTTTTGCCTTCGGAAAAAGAGGAGAGCACATACAGATAAATATAGACCCCGAAACGTCAAAAGGCTTAAGCGACGAACTTGCGCAAAAAGCAATGGATATATGCCCTGTAGGCGCAATAATCAGAAAAGAAAAAGGTTTTGATGTCCCTATAGGAAAAAGAAAATACGACGCGCGGCCTATCGGCAGCGATGTTGAAAGGTGAGGTGAAAAATGTCTAAAAAAATAGTCGCAACAACTTCGCTTGCGGGATGCTTCGGGTGCCATATGTCGTTTCTTGACATTGATGAAAAGATACTTGATCTGATAGAGCTCGTTGAATTCAACAAGTCCCCCATTAATGACATAAAAACATTTACAAAAAAATGCGATATCGGCCTTATAGAAGGCGGATGCTGCAACAATGAAAATATTCATATACTTAAAACTTTCAGGGAGAAATGCGATATTCTTGTATCGGTCGGCGAATGCGCCATAATGGGCGGCCTTCCCGCGCTCAGGAACGGAATACCTCTGAAAGAATGCCTTGATGAAGCGTATCTTAACGGACCGACAGTCGCGGACGCAAATGAAAAGAAAATAATACCCAGCGATCCTGATATACCCAAGATCCTGAATAAAGTATATCCATGCCATGAAATAGTGAAAATAGATTACTTTCTGCCCGGCTGCCCGCCGAGAGCGGAACTGATATGGAACGCGCTTTACGCGCTTGTGACAGGCAATGAACTGCAGCTTCCGTATGAAACCGTAAAATTTGACTGATATATATCAGACAGGAATTCTGTCTGACGCTGAATAAAAAAGGAGAGAAAAAATGGGAAAGAAAATAACAATTGAGCCCGTAACAAGAGTTGAAGGGCACGGCAAAGTAACCATAAATCTTGACGACAAAAATAATATTGAACAGACCCGCCTGCATATAGTTGAATTCAGAGGCTTTGAACGTTTTGTGCAGGGAAGGCCCTACTGGGAGGCGCCGGTTTTGGTTCAGCGGCTCTGCGGCATATGCCCGGTATCGCACCATTTGGCCTCCGCAAAGGCTCTGGATGTTATTGTAGGCGCGGGAACAGGGGAGGGACTTACCCCTGTCGGCGAAAAAATGAGGCGTCTTATGCACTACGGACAGATGTTCCAGTCTCATGCGCTGCATTTCTTTCATCTGGCCGCACCGGACCTTGTTTTCGGATATGATTCGGATCCTGTAAAAAGAAATGTCATAGGAATTGCCGAAGCAAACAAAGACCTTGCGGTTCAGGCTGTTATGATGAGAAAATTCGGACAGGAAGTGATAAGACTGACAGCGGGAAAGAAAATACACGGAACAGGCGCGGTTCCCGGAGGAATCAACAAGAACTTAACCATAGAGGAAAAAGACGAACTTTTGAAGGCGCCGAATCCGATGAACGCGGATATGATGATACAGTGGTCACAGGGAGCGCTTGCTTTCTTTAAAGATTATTATTCAAAAAACAAAGCTTTTATTGATGATTTTTCAAAATTTGATTCCAGCCACCTTTCACTCGTAAGAAAAGACGGTGCGCTGGATCTGTATCACGGTGTATTGAGGGCCGTTGATAAAGACGGAAAAAAGATACTGGATGACGTTGATTCCCAGGATTATCTTGAGCATATAAGGGAAGAGGTGCGTTCCTGGTCATATATGAAGTTCCCGTACCTGAAAGCTCTCGGAAAAGAAAAGGGCTGGTACAGAGTAGGGCCGCTCGCAAGGCTGAATACCGCTGATTTCATACCCACTCCCCTTGCGCAGAAAGAGTTTGAGGAATACAAAAAAGCCACCGGCAGGGTAA
This sequence comes from uncultured Spirochaetia bacterium, assembly GCA_964439215.1. Classification (GTDB taxonomy): domain Bacteria; phylum Oederibacteriota; class PGYV01; order PGYV01; family CAYTNY01; genus CAYTNY01. The sequence continues at coordinate 34,052 of CAYTNY010000004.1, read as the reverse complement.
ACAACCACTGCATGCATACGCACTGGGCGCGGCTCATAGAAACGCTGCACGCCGCTGAAATGATTAAAATTCTTCTTGAAGATCCTGATCTTCAGAGCGATGATCTTGTGACAAAAGGCAGCAGGCAGAAAAGAGGAGTGGGGATCCTGGAAGCTCCGAGAGGCACGCTGTTTCATGAATATGAAGTAAATGAGGATGATCAGATAACAATGTGCAATCTCATAGTATCAACCACAAATAACAATCAGCCGATGAATGAATCGGTTAATTTTATCGCCAAAAAGATGATGACAGGGCAGGCCGAGATTACCGAAGGCATGATGAATGCCGTTGAAGTCGGCATAAGAGCGTATGACCCGTGTCTTTCCTGCGCAACACACGCAATGGGCAGTATGCCTCTGGAATTTACGCTGGTTGATTCCAAAGGAAACATAAAAGACAAAAAAAACAAGTAATATCATGAAAATTCTGGTATACGGTTACGGAAACCCGGGGCGTCAGGACGATGCCCTGGGTTTTTTATTTTCAGAAGAAATAAAAAAACTCGCGGAAAAAGAAAATATCACCGGCATTGAAACAGATACGAATTTTCAGTTAAATGCCGAAGATTCTCTGCTTCTTAAAGATAAAGACGCTGTGGTATTCGTTGACGCCTCAAAAGAGGATGTTGAAGATATTTCCTTCAGAGAAATCAGGCCTGCGGGCAAAATTGAATTTTCGACGCATTTTATGCGTCCGGAATCCGTGCTTGCTTTTGCCGCGGAAACATTTAACGCACACCCGAGATCTTATATGCTTGCCATAAAAGGATATGAATGGGAATTCAACATGCCGCTCACGGAAAAAGCGCGCAGGAACCTGGATGAAGCGCTGGAATTCTTAATGAAAAAAATTACGGAAAATAAACTTTAAATTTCCGGGATAGGAATATATTATGCTTGACATAATTTTCAAAGGCAAAGAAACCGTACTGATCGGCATAGGCAACAGTTTTAGAGCGGATGAATCCGCGGGGCTTTATGTCGCAAACGGCCTTGATACGGACAATATAACGGTTATGTCCGCTGAATACAGGTTTGAAGACTGTATTGCCGACCTGATACTTTTAAAACCCGACCTTCTGATTATAGTAAATGCCGTAAATTTCAAAGGAAAACCCGGCGATATCCGCCAGTTTACCCGCGATGAAATAAGCACCCCCGGATTGATTACAAATCAGGATATGCCTGTCCACGAGTCTCTTGACGTAATAAAAGAAAAACTGCCGGATATGGAAGTAGTTTTAATAGGCATCAAAAGCGCGGAAAAAGAAAAAAACAAACCCCTGACCCCCGAAGTAAAAAAAGCCGCTGAAAGAATAATTACATATTTCAAGGGCAGGGAGGAGTAGGGGAAGAACAGTTCAAAGTTCAAAGTTCAAAGATAAGGCAGTTCAACGTTACTTTATATTTAAATAAACAATCAAAAATTAAACCATTGACTCCATTTTTAATCTGATGTATAACTTACATTATATTCAACAATAATGGAGGGCAGTATATATGCATAGGATTTTATTGGTTCTGTTGTTTGCGGTGTTCGTGATGACGGCCGGATGCAGCGAAGAAGGGGACCCGGGCAGGCTTGCCGGGACAGTAATTGACGAACCCACTTTTACCCCAACGCCAACAGAAACCCCTTCACCATAAAAGGAGACTGATCATATGAAAAAAACTCCGGTTTTACTGCTGCTTTTTATTTTTCTTTTATCCCCGGGGCTTCAGGCGCAGAATAATCAATGGAAGCTGGTTTTTGGAATACTATTTACGGCTGCGGGCGGATATTTCTCGTACGAAGGCATTAGATTTGTGGATAAAACAGATCCCGGCGCTGATGTATCTGACTGGAGCTGGAGCAAGGACCAGAACGGAAGCTGGACCGCGGATTACAGCGGAACCTTTTCCATTGACGGAAACGTTGACTTAAAAAACGCAGCGGTTACGGTTACTTTCAGAGATATTAATAATGAGCCTCTGGGCTCGGATTCCGCTGTTTTATCAGGATCAGGCAGCCTTTCCCCGGGGGATTCAGCATCTTTCTCAGGAACGCTGTCAGGGCTGTCTGATGAACCGTATTATGCCGCCGTAGACTATGCCGGCGATTATAATGCTGTAATGGAAACCAATAATGCCGGTTTAGGCATAACCGGCATTACAATGACTGTATGCGGCGTTTATCTGCTGGCGGATTATTTCATAGACTTTGGGTCGGTTTTCGGATCAAATGACGTGGAAATAGGCCTGTATCCGCATTACGACGGAGCGGCAATAACAGCCGCAAAAAGTTTCTGAAGAAAGGGATAACAGCCGTTTAATTTCTTCACAGTAAAACATTCACTGCGAGTTTGGGATATACCTACAACAGATAAATAAGCCGCCGCTGCAGCAGTGCATATTCTGTATTTTAAAAGACAGGATACTTCAGACAGAAGAGCCATCTCACAAAAATATCACGGCACAGACATTTTTATTTAAATCCAATATCTGCATCCGGTACAAATAAACCGCATAAATATATGTGTTTTTTTGTTTAAGAAAGTTCAAAAAATCCATATAAATAACGGCAAATAAAAACTCTTAAAGTTTTGCATTAAGGCATTATAACAAAAGCCGCGGAACGAACGCCTGTGCGGAGCAGCCTTTTGACAGTTTCTTTGGTTTACATAAGATACATTATGCGACGTTAATCA
>CAYTNY010000004.1:0-31224 GCA_964439215.1 uncultured Spirochaetia bacterium | reverse complement strand
GCAAAGGATGTGAAAAAAAATGAGAAAAACAATTATTCTACCCGTATTGCTGTTATTTATCGTCAGTGCGCCGCCGGCTGCGGCCGCGCAAAAAGATGACATCAGCAAATTATACAAAAACAGGCTGGAGAAAAAAATACACGACAGGGTCAATGAAGAAAGAAAAAAACACAAACTTCCCGTATTTCAGAAATCCGCTGAACTGTCGGAAATAGCGCGAAAACACAGTATAGATATGATAAAAAGAAAATACACATCCCACGTTACCCCGGACGGGCTTTCCGCGTCTGACAGGGCCGAAAAAGCCGGTTTCAACATAAAAAAAGAAATGCCCGGAAACAGGATCAGAACCGGTGTCGGCGAAAACATATTTTACGGACAGGATTTCAAGGAGCTAAACGGCGCTGTCCGGCCGTATCTGAGAGATGATATTGACGCACTTGCAAAAGATATTGTAAAAGGCTGGATGAACAGCCCGGGCCACAGGCGCAACATACTTGACCCTTCATATACAATGGCCGGTACAGGCGCCGCAATATCAGAAGATAAAATAATAAAAGCCGTGCAGGTTTTCTTTTAAACGCCGGATGTTTTTTTATTCCCCTTCCCGGTTTTATAATTCCGGAAAAATGAAATTTTATTCATAAATCCGCTTAAAAAACAGAGTTTATGCCTTATAGTGTGCTTACGCGTTCTTTCCGCAGCATTTTTTATATTTCTTTCCGCTTCCGCACGGGCATAGTTCATTCCTGCCGACTTTCGGCTGGTCCCTGCGGTATGTATCGGGTTTTTGAGCCCCTTCCGGCGAATTTGTATGCATTTCACGCTCGCTCATAGGCCTTGCCGGACCGGCCTGCTGCGCCTGAGGCACAACAAAAGTCGGGCGCGACTCTTCAAAATCATCAGAAAAGTGTTTCCTTTCAAGCCGGTCCTGGCTTACGATCTGAACCTTGAAAATAAAATCAACAACCTCATGTTCAAGGCTGACCATCATTGACTGAAACATTAAAAACCCTTCTTTTTTATATTCCAAAAGAGGATCCTTCTGTGCGTAAGCTCTTAATCCTATTCCTTCTTTTAGTTTATCCATGCTGTAGAGATGCTCGCGCCATTTCGTATCCGTCACCTGCAGCAGAATATTGCGCTCAAGCTCGCGCATCATTTCAGAGCCGATCTCTTTTTCTTTTTTCTCATAACTTTCTCTGGCTTTTTCAAAAATATCGTTTTCAAGCATTTCCTTGGTTACTTTTGTAATATCAACTTTTTCCCTGTCAACTTTGTATTCAAACGGAAAAACAGCGGAAACTTTGCTGTTAAGTTCATCAAATCCCCATTCTTCCGGATATGTTTTTTCGGGGGCAATATCATAAACCATATCCTTTATAACTTCGCTGACCATTTCTATTATTGTATCCTTTATATTCTCGCCCTCAAGCACTTTGAGCCTTCTGCTGTATATTGCGGTTCTCTGCTGATTCATTACATCATCAAACTCAAGCAGGTGCTTTCTTATTGAAAAATGATGGCCTTCAACCGATTTCTGCGCCCGCTCAAGCGACCGTGTTATTATCCGGTTTTCCACGACCTCATCTTCCTCCATTCCCACTCTTTCCATAATCCCCTGTATCTTTTCGGACCCGAAGATCCTCATGAGGTCATCCTCAAGAGAAACAAAGAAGCGTGATTCGCCCGGATCCCCCTGTCTTCCGGCGCGGCCCCTGAGCTGATTGTCTATTCTGCGCGATTCGTGCCTTTCGGTGCCCAGCACATACAAACCGCCCAGCTCTCTTACTTCATCGCCTATTTTTATGTCGGTTCCCCTTCCCGCCATATTTGTGGCAACAGTAACAGCTCCTTTGCCGCCTGCGCCGGCTATTATTTCGGCTTCTCTTTCGTGGTTCTTGGCGTTTAAAAGATTATGGGGAATGCCGCGTTTTTTCAGCAGCCCGCTGAGCATTTCATTTTTCTCTATTGAGGTGGTTCCTACAAGGACAGGCTGGCCTTTTCTGTGCCGTTCTCCTATTTCATCGGCGATTGCTTTAAACTTGCCCCTTACATTTTTGTAAATGGCGTCGTCCCTGTCTATTCTTACCATTTCTCTGTTCGTGGGAACAACCATAACATCAAGTTTGTATATCTGCCAGAATTCCTCTGACTCGGTTTCAGCGGTCCCGGTCATACCCGCCAGTTTTTCGTACATTCTGAAATAATTCTGAAGGGTTATTGTTGCCAGGGTCTGGTTTTCACGCTCTATTTTAACGCGTTCCTTTGCTTCAAGAGCCTGGTGAAGGCCGTCCGAAAAACGCCTTCCGGGCATAAGCCTGCCTGTGAACTCGTCAACAATAATAACTTTTCCTTCTTTTACAATATAATCTTTTTCCTTTTTAAACAGTGTATGCGCTTTTAATGCCTGATTTATATGGTGTATGACCTCTATATTCTGGGGATCGTATAAGTTTTCAACTCCGAGCAGCTGCTCTGCTTTTGCTACGCCTTCCTCGGAAAGCGTAGCGGTATTTGCTTTTTCATCAACCTGATAATCAGTGGTTTTTACAAATTTAGGGATGATCTTGTCAATTTTGTAATAAAGCTCTGTTGATTTCTCGCCCGGCCCCGAAATAATAAGCGGGGTCCTCGCTTCATCAATAAGAATACTGTCAACTTCGTCTATTATGCAGTAATTAAGGCTTCTTTGAACGCGCTCCTCGGGATAAACCGCCATATTGTCCCTTAAATAGTCAAAACCAAACTCTGAGTTTGTCCCATATGTAATATCGCAGGCATAAGCCTCTCTTCTTTCGGGAGGCGGCATATTGTTTTTCAGGCAGCCTACGGTAAGGCCGAGAAATTTATACACTTCCCCCATACCCGGAAAGTTTCCGACACCGAGACTGTCCCTTTCCGCCAGATAATCATTTACGGTTATTACATGAACACCTTTCCCGGCAAGGGCGTTTAAGTAAACAGGCAGGGTCGCGACAAGTGTCTTGCCCTCGCCTGTTTTCATTTCGGTTATTCTGCCGCGGTGCAGGACTATGCCGCCGATAAGCTGTACATCATAATGCCGCAGGCCCAGCGCTCTTTTGGATGCCTCTCTTACAACCGCAAACGCCGCAGGAAGTATGTCATCAAGTGTTTCTCCGTCTTTGAGCCTTTGCTTTAAAAGCAGCGTCTCGCTGCGCAGCTCTTCGTCGCTCATTTTTTCCGTATCAGGCTCCAGAGAGTTTATCTGCTCCACCAGAGGCATTAGTTTTTTGACTTCTCTTTCATGTTTGGTGCCGAATATATTTTTTATAAAATCAAACAATTTTTTCTCCTTTTTATGTATATAAACAGATTATATACTATCATAAAGTTTTCTATGGTTAAAGCGAAAAACCACCCCCGGGCCGCGGCCCGGACTCACAGACGGCCCCCGGATTACGTTTCTGTTTTTCGCGGAATACTTTTTCCGTTAATCCGGATCAAAGCCGCCGGTATTATCGTCCCCGTCTTTATCCTTTTTTTTCTTTTGCTTTTTCCCTCCCCGGGAAAGAATTATTATAAGCAGGATCAACAGCAGGAACCCGCCCCCTATTATACCGTAAACAAAATAAGGATTAAATCTATCTATATAAAGAGCCAGAGGATAGGTTTTTTCCACTCCGGAACCGGATAATTTCAGTTTAAAAACCGCTTCTTCGGGCCCGCTGTATCCGGACTGCCTTATTATCTTAAATAAGAGCTGTCTTTTATCATCAGGCAGTATTGTTTTTAATTCGTGCCGCGCGTTTGATATGGCGATTTTCTCATCCGGCGAAACAAGCTCCGCCGCGGAATAATACGAGGCTTCTTTTCCCGTGTTTTTGACAACCACGCTTAGATTCAGATTTTTTTCTCCGCTTAAAAAACCGATAAGCCCGAAAAAGTTTTCCGCTGTTCTTTTGGGATAAACTTCGGAATATGTAACTTCCACAATCTCAAATTCCGGGGTTCTGACAGGTGTGGGCCGTTTTCTTGCGGCCGGCTTTGGAGTCGGCTTTAAGGCCGGTCGCGCCGCAGGCTTTTTAGTGGGTTTAGCTGTGGGCTTTTTTGTCGGTTTTGCCGTTGGTTTTACAGTCGGTTTTTCTGTCGGTTTAATGGTCGGTTTGACAGTGGGAACAGGCGTAAAAGTGGCGGTGGGAGAAGGTTCAGGCGTAAAAGTTTTTGTCGGAGGCGCAACAACAGCGCCGCCGCCCATAAGCTGCCCGCTGCTTTCCTGCTCTTCAACTTCTCCGGTTTCTATAAAGGTTTTTTCCTTGTCGAATAATTCGGCATAAACAGCACCGGTGACAAGAAACAACCCGATAAAAAATGATATCCTTTTCACCATCAACCTCTTTTTTGTTTTTTATAAATAAACAGGCCCCGGGACCGGTTTATTTATTGATTACGGTGCTTCCAATGTCCAGACGGTATTTCCCTCAAAACAGCGTTCAATGGAGTCCACAATATCCACACCCGAATAAGCATCCGCCCTCAGACAATCGTCTTTGTTTATGGAAAAAGTATTTGACGCGCCTGAATGGGATTCAACATTGCCAAGCGCCTCATTTGTTGTGATATTGACTATTTCAAGATAAAATCCGGATTCATTTATAACCTCCACGCTTATTTTCTGCACGGAACACCCGGAAAACGCAAAAACCAAAACACTCAAAATCCCCATAATAAAAATTTTTTTCATAACCATTCACCTCACAAACTGTATTTTAAATATTTTAGCATAGATAAAAGAAAATTTATAACATTTTTTTAAAAAAAACCGGGAAGAAGGAAAGACATCGTATACATTTATCACGCTTAAAGATATCAGATAAAGAACAATATTTAAATTTAATGATGTTTTTATGCGGACAGCCGGGTTAAAACTGTCCGGAATATCAAAAAGTACAGCAATGCTGCCGCCGGTTGTGCCGGATTTAATGATTTAAGACAGGAAAAACATTGACTCAAAGATGAAATACACATATATACCTGTATATGCTATCCTTCACAATTCCTTATTATTCCCGTATATTCTCAAAGAAAAAAACAGTACAAACAAACATTCCCTTTTCTTCCGGGGAACCGGCGGGGGCGGGGTGAAAACAGGCCCGCCGCATCCGGATGAACGGAATATGCGGCAGGCCCGTTGATGTTCTTATTATTGTCAAGCAGCTTTTTTATTTCTTATCTGTCTTCTCAGCGCCTTGTAAACAACAACAAGCACAAACAATCCTCCAAGGCTGCATACAATTGACGCGCCCGTGGGAAGATCAAGATACCAGGACGCGGCAAGGCCCGCGGCGCTCATTGCGGAACCCATCACCCACCCCGCGATAAGGCGGTGTTTTACGGCGCGGAAAAGAAGCGAGGCGCAGACCGCGGGTATTATCAGGTAGGAAAAAACAAGCAATACCCCGGCTGTCTTTACCGATGATGTCACGACAACGCCGAACACTGCGTAAAAAAGAAAATCCCACAGCATTGTTTTTCTTTTGTCCGCTCCGGGCAGTTCGGATTTTTCGGTGAGCGCCTTAAACTTTTCTCTGTTGACGTAATAGAAAAAACCCGCGGCAGAATAGATCGCCGCCATTTTCAGTATCTCAGGAAGGTTTACAAACAGGATGTTTCCCACCAGCATATATTTTATCTGGTCCGCTTCCGCGGGAGCGTTTACAAGCGCTATAACGGCAGCTGCTGTTGAAACCACATAAACAATGCCGATAAGGGCTTCCTGGTTGAGTTTTTCCCTGTAATGGCCTGCTGCGGTAAAAACAACAGCGCCGGCAAATGTAAATAATAAAGGGATAAAGTAGCCGGCCGCTCCCTGAGGATGAAATCCGGCAGCCAGTGCGATTATGGCCCCGAATGCCGCAAGCTGCGCTATGGCAAGGTCAACAAAAATAACCCCTCTGCGCAGTATATGCATACCAAGGTATACGTGTATGCCGGTAAGAACAACTGCGGCAAGAAAAGGCAGAATCATCAGGCTCATTCTTTTGACCCTCCGAGAACTTTTTCTATCATACTGACATTATGCTCTATCAGGCTGATATAATCATCAATACCTTTGACGCCGCCCACAGAGGCCGGCAGAACAAGAGCTTTTATGCCTGTCTCTTCCTCTATTCTGCGGATTGTTCTTTTGTCCTGATAGTTTTCTGAAATCAGAAGTTTCAGCCCTCTTTCTTTTATCTGCTTTATTACCTTTGCCGTGTGAGCCGCTGAAGGCGGTATTCCGGGCTGCGGTTCTACGAATAAAGCGGTTTCAAGCCCCATACATCTCATAAAATACGGCCAGGAATCGTGAAACAGCACAATATGCGCGCCTGTGTAAGGCGCCAGCCGCTTTTTCCATTCAACGGTCTTTTTTCTGAGTTTTTCCGAGAAAGCATTATAATTTTTGGTGAAATAATCACTGTTTTCAGGAGAGAGTTCTTTGAGTTTGAGATAGATATCTTCCGCGATAACCAGCCCTTCTTCCGGAGAGTTCCAGAAATGAGGGTTGCCGTGAATATGTATATGGCCGCGCCTGCCGTCTACCCGGCCCTCGGGTAATCCCATTTTGTCTATACGGGCAGAGACATCAAGATATCCGGCTCCTCCTCTTATGACTTTTGAGTTTTTGGAAGCTTCAAGCACGCTGTCCATCCATATATCCAGATCCATTCCCATAACAATCGCGAGGTCAGCGGCCCTTGCTTTCATTACCATTGAGGGCCGCGGGTCAACTCTGTGCGGGTCAATATCGCCGCGGCTTAAACTTTCGGCTTTTACGGCTTTTCCTCCTATTTCCGACGCAATTGAAGCAAGATCAGTCGTTGATGTTATTATATTCAGCGTCTGTGAAGCGTATACGGAAAAAACAAACAACACAGACACGCCGGTCAAAAACAGTTTTTTAAGCATAATCATTCTCCTTTTTTAATTGTTTGAATCAGTCATTTAGTTTTACTCAAGCGGATGCGAGTGCGGCCCTATGCCGAACAGAAACTGCGCGTATCCTTCGTGTTTTTCCTGTTCGGGAAAATAGTTATACTGCAGCCTTAATTTCGTGCTCTCAGTAAATGAGTATGTGAAAATTCCTGATATTCTGCTGTCTCTTTCGTGTTTTGAACTCCATTTGGGCAAAGCATTTTCCGACCAGCCGTATCTTGCCCCTATTTCCATATACTTATCCAAAGTGAATCCCGCATAGGAATAGAATCCGTAGTTTTCCATAAACCCGGAAGGCAGGTCTCTTTTCAGGTAGAATGATTCGGTTCTGAAAAGCAGTCTTTGATAAGCCGAGAAATAAGATTTTATTGTCATATCAACCGCCGCAAGTTTCACGTTGTCCTTATGAACCGTATAATGCGGGCCTCTTGCAGATACACCGGAAATGCCGAGTTCAAATTCAGTATCAGCGCCTATCGCGAATCCCGCCCATAATTTCGCGGTGTAGGCGTAATCCGCAAGGCTGAATTCATTATCATGATTGTGTTCCTCTTCTTCTCCTTCTTCAGGATGGTAATGCGCTTCGGGAATTTTATAAGCCCCGATCTCAGCCTGAAAAAAGAACGGCAGAGGAAGAAGCCCATTTATTGAAACGCCGTCCCCTATAAGCCCGTGGCCCCCGAGAAAGCGGTCCATAACAAGCGGACGATCAGTGAACGGGTAATGGTGCGCGTGTATTTTGTTGAGTTTTCCGATATCAGGAAGTATTCTGCCTGCTTTCAGCCCGAAATTATCAAAAAGGCTTATGACTGTAATGTTTGCCTCTTCTACTTCAAATTCCAATTCCCCGTCGTGGCCGTGGGCCGCAAAAACGATGTCTGTTTTCAGGCCGGGAAGAAGATAGCCCCCATAGGCAAATTCAACGCTGCGTACGGCTATGTTGTTCAGTCCTTCTTCGTCTTCCGAGGATACTTTTAAGCCAAGATCCCCGATTACGCTGATTGCGGGCAGTTCGTTTGCCGCGGCTGTTCTCATCTGTGAAGCCGCGGCCCGGCCGGCAATAAATACAGCCAGAAATATAAGTATGATTTTTTTCATTTTGACCTCTCTTTTTTTTTGTTTTTTATCCGGGTTTTATGACAGTAAAAAAGGAGGTCCTCTGGCAGCAATGATTGATGTAAAACTTTTGGAAGTATGATCCCTGCTGTCTTTATCTACCGCAAAAACAGGGATATAAAGAGTATTTATTTTTAATTCAGGACACAATGCCTGGGTTGAAATTATTTTGCACAAGGAGCAGTGTTTGTGTTTCCGCTCATTATCCCGGCTGTCATTTTCGTCTTCGCCGCCATAATGGCATACGGCATCCAAAGATTCCGCGCATTTTGGGTGGTGATGATGAACCGCGGGCAGAATAACCCAGGCAGAAATAAAATAAAAAAGCAGAAGCGCCGCCGTATATGCTTTGTTTTTTTCAAAAGTTATCAAATCTTGACTCCTTGGCATTATATTATGCCCGGCTGACTATGAAAGGTATATAATACAGATGCGGCAATGTCAGGTTTTTCCGGGAAGCGGGGCTTAATATTTCTTTTCTTTGTTTACGGCCCCGGAAACATCATATTGCTTTATGTGTTTCAATACCCCTTTTTTATATTTCGCGTATGTTTCTATAGCGCCGTTTTTAAAATGCGAGCGGTATTCTCCGTGAAGAACGCCGTTTTTGTAGTTTTCCTCTTCTTCCACAACGCCGTTTTCAAAATAAAGCCTGAACACTCCGTCTTTTTTTCCATGTTTGTATTTCCCCTGCAGTTTCAGCCGTCCGTCCGGATAGTACTGTTTGTAAACTCCGTGCAGTTCGTTTGCCTTAAAAGCCCCTTCTTCTTCCGCGGTTCCCTTTTCGTCAAACAGAATATAATATCCGTTAAGTTCTCCCGCGGCATAGCTCATCTCAGACGCCAGAACATCATTATCGTAATACTGCCTGACAACTCCTGATATTGATTTCCCCTCCTTTTTTATCGTCCCATCGGGATTATAATACCAGGTAGCGACTTCGCTGTTCCCTTCATAAAACTTCTGTACATTTTCCTGTATCTTTGTAGTATATTCATTCATGCTAAAATTATAATATTTTAAAGCTGTTTTGTAAATAGTGAAAAAAATGAGTTTTATAAGTCTGGATTGCAAGTTTTATTGCAGCACTTCATAGAATTAAAATCCTTTTTTTTCGCACATACCGGAACACTTAATTCATACAGTTATTTATATTTTCCCGCAGGGCGCCGCCTTCTCCCATCAAGCTGTCTCTTACCCGCATCTCCTGTTTAATCGCCGGCTTATATCATACAGTGTTCAGCCGCTGCTTAACCCTCTCCAAGAGTATGTAACAGGCGGAAAGACTGCCTGCAACATACTCTATCCTCTCCCATAGAGGGAGAGGGTATACTAATTCCCTCTCCCTCGACGAGCAAAAGATGAATGCTTGCATACTTTGCCGGTATTTACTTTAAATATAATCAAAAAAAATACCGAAAAAGGATTAAAGAGAGAGTTGTATTTCGATGTATTTCCGGATGATTTAGCTGTTGCAATTCATTTTACAATTCAGCAATGAGTTTTATAGTTTCCACCCTTCGAATGCTCCAATATTCGAATGCTCGAACTCTACACTTCCCAGTCCTTTACTTTTTTTCTTTTTATGAATTTCCGGAGATAATAAATGATTATAATCAAAAGCACCGCCGCTGCCGCCGCTGCCGCTGCAATATAAAGATTTTCAAACTTATATTTTCTCATGCCTGATACAGCGCGCACTTGTACGGTTCCGCTCCTGAGCCCCGCGGCTATATATTTTCCGTTCCCGGAAACCGCAGCAGAAAGAACATCCGCTTCTTCAGACCGGATCACAGCGGTTTTTCTTCCTTTTAAAACATCAAGCATTATTATTCCGTCTTTTCCGGCAGCCAGCAGTATAAAGTTGCTGTCCGGCGAAAATACCGCGTCCCATACATCCGCGGACGAAGGCATAGCCGTCCATAAAAGCAGGCCGTCCTCGCTTCTCCACAGGCTCGTAAAGCTTTTTCCGCCGGTAATCGCAAAATAATAGCCGTCACGCGAAAACAATGCCGAATACACGGGCATCCCCTGTTTAAAAACCTCTTCTTCTCCGAAAGAGATCGTATCATTCTTAAAGAATCTGCTTACAGCCCCCGGGTCCTTTAAATTCCGGACTGAAACAAAGTCCTCAAAAGCCGTTAAAAAACGCCTGCCGCCCCCGGAAAAATCAACAACCGCGGCCCGCTCCGGAGATTTCAGTGTTTCCACTTTTTTATAGTCTTTCATCCTGTATATTACAGCGCCTTTTTCACCGCCCGCGGCAAGAAAATTTCCGCCCGCGGAAAAAGAAAGACTCCGTATATTTTCCGGTTTTTCTTTAATTGACTTCATTAATCTGCCGGTTCTTATATCCCATATTTTAAGCGTGTCATCCATGCCTGCTGACGCAAAAAAACGGCTGCCCGGGCCTATTGCTCCGGCTGTAACCGGACTGCCGTGCCGCAGGTATTTTTCGGGCCGCCCGTCCGCAGGGTCTATAATATTTATAATGCCGTCATCTCCCGCGCTTATGATTTTTTTGCTGTCAGGCGTAAAAACAATTACTTTAACCGCTCCGCTGTGTATTTTATAAGATTCCGGCGCTTCTATTTCTATTGCGGGTGACGCCGGAGACGGCAAAGCCGCCGCGGCAGCGCCTGCCGCTGAAATTAAAAGCACCGCAAGCATAACAATAATTCTATTCAACGGTTTTTCCTTTCTTCTATTTTATTATGGTATTCATAATCTATCCGCTCCGCTGCTTCAAAATATTTTTTTGCTTCCTCATAGTTTCCCTGTTCATGATGCAGAAAAGCGATATGAAAATTAATTTCGGGATTTTCCGGTTCTTTTTCCAGGCACATTTCGTATTGTTCCCGAGCCTCGTCATATTTTACCTTTTCGTGCAGCAAACGCGCAAGTGAAAATCTGTATTTAATGCTTTGGGGATTGAGTTCAACGGCTTTTTTCATATAGTCTTCAGCTTCGTCATACTTTACAAAATGTATGCATATTTTCCCGAGTTCGTATAATGCTTCATAATTCCTCTCGTCAAGTTCTATGGCTTTTTCCAGTTCTGTTTTTGCTTCTTCCTGTTTTTTCATAAAAAGATATGTTTTAGCGAGCCCCAGCCTGAATTCCGGTTTGGCAGGGTCGGTCGTTATCAGTTTTTTAAAATATTCCGCCGCTTTTTCGAAATTCTTATCCGCGGAATACATTGCGCACAGCCCCATAAGGGCCCGGATGTCAGAACTGTCTTTTTTCTCAATGTCCGTATATATTTTCTCCGCTTCATCTTTTTTATTCTGTTTGATCAGAACCGATACAAGGCTGTATTTTATTTTCAGATCATCCGGAAAGATCTCTGCCATATGCCTGAATATTTTTTCCGCGGATTCATAATCGCCTTCATTCCGGCGGATTTCCGCGAGATAACCGTTTATCACCCCGGAATCCGGGTTTTTTTCAAGCAGCTTTTCAAATAATTCCCCTGCCTGTTTATAGTCTCCGTTTTCATATAAAACCTCTGCCTGTTCCTTAAGAATTTCATTATTGTCCGCGCCCGCTTCTCCGGCTTTTTTTATATACTCTCCGGCTTTTTCCGTATCGCCTCTGAGCCTGCATATATCGCCCAGCATTGTGTATATTTCTCCGCTGTTTTCAGCGCCGAGCTCAAGCGCGCGCCGCAGCTCCTGTTCGGCCTCGCTGTATTTCCTGTTTTCAAAAAAACTTTTCCCCAGAAGAAAAACGATCTGCGTATTTTCCGGAGCAGTTGTTTTCGCTTTGACAAGGAATCTTTCCGCTGCTTCGGTATCGCCCTGTTTAAAAAGACTCCCGGAATAAACAAGAATAACTTCAGGATCTGCCGGTTCTTTTCCGGCGGCCTTTTCCAGCAGGCGGGCCGCTTTATCCTCTTCGCCGTTTTCAAGATAAACCCGGGACAGTTCAAGCCTTGCGCGGATTTCCGCGGGGTTTGATCTGTAAGCCTTCATCAGCATTTCCTGCGCGTTTGTTTTGTCTCCTTCAGCGGAATATAAAATACCCATATAAAGATTCGCGTGATAATCCAGATTATTCTTATTCAGTATTTCATTCAGCCTGTAACGGGCTTTTTCAAAGTCTTTTTTCCTGATATACACATATATAAGTTTCCCCAGTATGTTTTTGTCTTTGTTTTCAGAACCAAGGATTTTTTCATAAAGATTTTCCGCTTTCTCCTCTCTGCCGGATGTTTCATAAATCCCCGCGAGAATACGCATGCAGTCCGCATCGTTTCCGTCAAGTTCAAGAGCTTTTTCGCAGTACTGCTCCGCTTTTTCCGTATTCTTTTTCCCGATCTCTATTTCAGCCATCTTTCTGTATGCGGGAGCGAAATCAGGATTCAGTTCAGCTGTTTTTTTCAGGTTTGCCCCGGCCTCCCGCATTTTATTCCGCAGAAAAAACATCTCCGCAAGCTCATAATAAGGCATAAAGTCCCCGGGATCCGCTTTGGCTGCCGCTTCAAAACTTTTTATTGCGTCCGTTTGTTTATCCAGGGCCTTAAACGAACGCCCCATTTCAAGAAAAGCGCGGTCATCGCCGCGGCTTAACAGCGCTTCCTTTCTAAATAATAAAACAGCATCATTATGACTCCCCTGCAGAGCTTTTATTCTGCCCATAATATAATTGGCGCCTTTATACTTCGGGTCCGCTTCCAGGCATTTTTCCGCATATCCGGCGGCTTTTTCATACAATTTTTGATTAAAATATATTAACACAAGCCTGTAAAAAGCATCGGCATTGGACGGCTCGGCAGAAATGGTTTTTTCAAAATATTCAACCGCCTCGTCCCGCAGACCCTGCGCTGATTTGACAAGGCCCAGCCCGTAATATGCGCGCGGAAAATCCGGCTTTATTTTTAATATCTCTTGAAAAGCCGCCTGCGCCTTTTCAAAATCCTTTTCGGCGTATAAAATGGTGGCAAGCTTATAATACGCGCCGGTATTTGCCGGGTTTATTTCTATCGTTTCCATAAAATTATTTTTTGCCGCTTCAAAATCATTCTTTTGCATATTCAATACACCCAGAGCATAATGCGGCTCTTCAAAAGAAAAATTCGCGCCTGCCGCTT
Source organism: uncultured Spirochaetia bacterium (assembly GCA_964439215.1). Taxonomy (GTDB): domain Bacteria; phylum Oederibacteriota; class PGYV01; order PGYV01; family CAYTNY01; genus CAYTNY01. Next base: position 18,077 of record CAYTNY010000004.1, on the reverse strand, counting down.
TATTATAATAATCCGCCGCACCGGAAATATCCCCCTGTTTTTGCTTTATAACTCCGAGGGAATAATATGCTTCCGCATAGCCGGGATTAATGTCCACTGCTTTCAGAAAACTTTTTTCAGCATCCGGCAGATTCCCTTCCCTGAAATGAAGCCTTCCAAAATCATAATGGTTCTCAGCCAGATCAGGATTTACTTCAACCGCTCTTTTTAATACTGCTTCAGCATTCTCAAAACGTTTTTCTGATTCATAATATTTTGCAATTTTGGTAAGAAATATCCCCGCTGTATAAAAAGGCTCCAGCGATTTATTGTATATGATCTCATCCCGCACCGTTCCGTTGGCCTCTATGATCTTCCCCCCCGACATAATGTCTATGTTATATATTTGGCCGCCGCTGTCATAGCGAAGATACAGATTGTTCGGGGTAACCGAGGCCAGAACCGGAATATAAAGCTCTTCCGCGATAATAAGGTAAATAAGAGCGATGCCCGCGGCAGCGCCTTCTTTATTCTTGAGAATGCCGCAGACAGAAAGATATTCATGAAGTTTCTTTTCTTCCTTATCAGAATTTATTTTCTTGATCTTTCCGCTTAAATATTTATCCGCGTTTTCATTTACTTTAAAGCCAAGTTCTCCGAAGAAATAATCATTAAACATTTTAAGCTGTTCAAATGCCTCGTGAGAAGAGGAAATTCTGCCGCGAAGCCCGGATATAAAGCTCCCTATTTCATCCATGCAGAATTTTTCGTCAAACTGCGGGTCTATAAGCTCCGAAAGTCTGAGCGCCGAAATTTTAAGGTCAAAAGAATGCATATCATCGGGAAACGCCTGTTTGAACTGTTTTTCAAATTCTTTTTTTTCACCGTCCATGCCGCACCCTGCGTATTTCTTCCGGATCATCTCCGGCGGCAGTTTTTTTCACAATACACCTCTTTCATTTTCCTGCGCTCAATAACCGTTTTAATGACATTATACCTCAACGAACACTTCCCCGCAACGATCCATACGCCGCATTGTGCGTTCACCTGACAACAGCCAGCCTTGCGGCCGGATAATAGTGGTTTAATATTTTCTTATAATCAAATCCTTTTTCCGCCATTATTTTCGCGCCTTCCTGCGACATTCCCACGCCGTGCCCCCAGCCCGCTCCTTTAAAAATAACTTCATCTTTTTCTATTTCCATGGTAAATTTTGTACTCCGCAGCAGATTAACCCCTACATAGCTTCTGAATAGGGTGCCCTTCAGGAAAAATGTGCCGTTTCCGCCGTAAAGTTTCACTGTTTTTATCCGTCCGCTTTCTGTAAGATCAACAGGGCTTATGTTATAAAGCTCTCCGGTGTTTATCCCCCTGTTCGTCAGCCTGACGGCTATTGTATAAAGCTTTTCTCTGTGCTCCCAGGATCCGTATTTCTCCCCCAGCGAAAACTCATCATCAACCGATTTCATATACTCAAGCCTGCCGCCCCATACTTCTTCGGGCGCCGCGGTTCTGCCTCCTGAATTAGCGTGGAAAAAAGCCTGGATCACGCGCCCGTTATGTATAAGCACTTCGTTTTTAGTGTCATCAACCGCTTTATTTGTCCTTTCATGCTCTATATCAAAACCTTTATACACCTGAGAAAAAGCCGTCGCGTCAAGATCATACTCAGGCGTTTTATTATGAACACGGCGGTGCACGGCAAAGGTTCTTGCGGCGACAGCCTGGGCCCTGAGCGCTTCATACGGCCATTTCGGCGATATTTCCGAGGGAAGAACACCATAAAGATATTCAGACATACTTACGATATTAATAGTTTTTATCAGCCCGTCCTTAAGATAAACCGCGATATCACCGCGGTAGTTTTTGCCGGAATTTATCTTTATCGGATCCCGCGATGAAAAAAGAATGTTTTTCGCGTCAATAAATCCTCCATTTACGTTTATTCTGCCGTTTTCCGCGGTTATTTCAAAACATCCGGATGATGGTATTTCCCCGCCTCCTTTGGCCCTGATTTTGCCGCGCGACTCAAGTATTATTTTTTTCTGCTCATACAAAAGCACTCTCATTATGTCGGCGGCCTCACGAGCCGAAGGAAAAACCGCTGTTTTCTCTTTTGGCGCATCTTCTTTTTTATGGCCTGCTTTTTTTTCGGGTTTTATTGTTTCATACACGGGAATTGTACCGGTATAGGTTTTTTCCATTGAGACACACGAGGCGAACAATACGCATACCGCGGCAGGAATAATTAATTTTTTCATTTTCTGCCTGTTAAAAAGAAAATTATGCTTAAAACAATACTGATAAGTATGGAAGTTGTTATTGGTATATATATATTGGTGGATCCCTTTTCTATTTTTATGTCTCCCGGCAGCCTGCCAAGCGGTATATTTTTAAAGACAACAAGAATTATACCCGCGGCAATGACAACAATGCCCGCTATGATTAAAAATTTCCCTATCTGCTCCTGCATCTTTAATGTCTCCTTCTCTGTGCTCTTTTCGGTTTCATCTGTCAGGATTTCCCGTTTTCCGGCTGTATTAAAGCTGTTTTCTTTAATAACTTAATTATATATTGCATTATATTAAAAGTAAACGTGAAATACACATCAATACCCGGATGCCTGTCTGCAGATTTTATTGCAATACCTGATAAAACCGAAGCCGCATGCCGGAGTACTTAATTCATACAGTTATTTACGTTTTCCGCAGGGCTGTCCCCTGCCCGCATCTCCTGTTTAATCGCCGGCCTTTATTATACAACGCTCAGCCGCTTTTCTTATACCGCGCTTTTCTGTTGACAAACAGGCTGCCGCGTTTTATTTTAATGTTATTATACGGGAGAACTCCCGTTTTACGGAGAAAAAAAATGAACAGATTCAAAATTTTATTTTTAGCGGCAGTATCTTTTTTTATATTTTCATCCTGCGTGACTCTTGAGGAAAAATGGTTCTTATATCCGGAAAAATACAAAGACCTTCCTTTAAAATCCGGAAAAGACATGAAAGCGGAAGAAGTCTCCCTTGCAACCGAAAAAGGAATTGTTTTAAAAGGCATATTCATAGACCATAAGAATTCGCGGGATACGCTTGTTTATTTTTACGGCAACCGGGAAAGCATACGAAAAGCCTCAAAGCGCCTCTATTTTATCGCAGAAGAGTTTGCGGTAAATGTTCTGTGTTTTGATTACAGGGAATACGGGCTCAGCAGCGGGAAAACGTCATTTGGCGCGCTTGTTTATGACGCTCCTTATATTTTTGATTTCGCCAAAGAGCGTTCAGAGCGTATTTTTTTATTCGGACAGTCTTTGGGAACCGTTCAGACAACGGTTATCGGCTCAAAGCGTTCTCCGGACGGGATTATAATGGAGGCGCCTTTTACATCCGCAAAGGAAGCAGTGCCCGCAATGACAGAGGGATTGTGGCCGCCATTTAATGTTATTATCAGGTTAAAAGCCGATAAAAACCTTTTAACTATGTCCGGCCAGCCGGTTGAACGCATGAAGGGTATTACAGCGCCGCTTCTTGTGCTTCACGGAGAAAATGACCCTGTTTTCCCCTGCCGCCTGGGCAGAAAAATGTATGAAGCAGCCGCGTCAGAAGAAAAAAATTTCTGCCTTCTTGAAAACACGAACCATGATAATGTCAATATATTTTCCGGGCCGGCATACGAATGCATAAAGGCTTTTCTTGAAAAACACAGATAAATTCCTTTATTTTCCCGTATGTATGATTATCATTGTTTTATAAGCGTGTTTTTTTGATATTTCTTCAAGAAGGTCCATATATTCATCCCATCTTTCAGGTCCGGGTTTCAGGCTTTTTTCCACGTCTTTGTTAATTTTCTTTGACAATGCTATGGCTTCTGACATTTTTCCCTGCTGCATAAGCTCCTGTATTTTTTTTGCTGTCTGCTCCGCGGATTCCGCTTCTTCTGTATAACCGGGTTTTTTTTCTTTAAATTCCGCAATCATTGCCTGGGCTTTATTCAGCGTCCTGCCGCGGCTGTCCTTTTTGTCCGTGGGCATAAAATATGATTCTGTAAGCTCTTTAAATCTTTCACAGGCCGCTTCATAATCCTTCCTGTTTTTATTGTCCAGCGCCGCGGAAAGCATTTCAAGATACTCAAAAAAATCGTGGTAGTAAAGCGAACTTTTGTTTTTGTCTGTTTTTTTGATCTTTGTATTTATTATTACTCCCAGCTGAGAGGGTTCGTGAGTGTCATAAATACCGCGGTCCACTTTTTTCAGTATTTTTTTATACCCTTTTTTGTTTTTAAACTCGTCCATTTTTCCGGTTTTTGAATCATAAAACTTTTTCACCTTTTCAATGGAATCTTTCGAATAAAATATCTGCAGATATTCCTTTAAATTTTCACTGACTTCATGGGGGGCGGGCACGGAATCCGGATAAACCGGCGCCATAAGCGCGTATGCCGCCGCGGGAAGAATAATTAAAACAAAAAATGACATAAGAATAATGCTTTTTCTCATAAAATACCTCCTTTTTTATCTGAAATTATTTTATATATGCTTTTAGAAAATGTCAACAAAAAAGAAAGTGTGCTTTTTTTCATCCGGATTACAGGTTTTATCGCAGCACTTGCCGGAATCGAAATCCCCCCTTTTTTTTTCGCGCATACCGAAGCACTTAATTCATACAGTTATTTATGTTTCCCGCAGGGCTGTCCCCTGCCCGCATCTCCTGTTTAATCGCCGGCCTGTATTATACAGTGTTCAGCCGCTGCTCAACCCTCTCCCTGTCCCTTTTTCCGGTATTTTTATGATTATATTTATAGTAAATACCGGCAAAGCATGAAAGTGTTTATCCTTTGCTCATAGAGGGAGAGGGGCTGTGTTTTGATGTATTTCCGGATACTTTAGGCGCTGCAATTCATTTTACAATTCAGCCCTCATAGGCCCGCCCATATAAAACTCATATTCAAAAAAATCATTCTTCTCAATAGGCGCTGTTCCAAGTTTATCCGCGCATTGCAGAATAAAAAAATAAAGCGGCAGCCAGCATCATTTTTTATTTTATTCTTAATACCACCATGAATTTTATTTCAGGCTGTCCAAGAACGCGGCGTAATCCTCGTTTACTTTATCATTTAACCGTATCGTGGAATGGCTCTCCTTATAGGCTTTAATATTTTCAATCCCCTGTTTTTCCGCAAATTCAGTTATTTTCCCGGGAGGAAAGAACCGGTCATACTCGCCGTACTGTATCAGCATTCTTTCCGGCGGTGTTAAAGAACTGTGGTTTATCGGGCTTATAAGCTCGTATGCCGATTTAATAAGTTCTTCGTTGAATCCGTTTTCTTTTCTTATTTCAATGATGCCGTTTATTGTGGAATTCTCCAAAAGCGGCTCCCAGTCAACCATCGGGATCTTAAAGCATATATGATCAAATTTTTCCAGGCAAGAAGCAAGAAAAACATACGCCGCTCCGACAGAGCTGCATCTGGCTCCTGTTTTCTTTATCCCCTCCCGCCTTATATAGCGTGTTATTGTTCTTATTTCGCGTACTGCCTGCCTCGTTATTTTAATATTTCCCTCAGCGGAAGCGTAAAGCAGTCCTTCGCCGGGAACCCTGCCGGGTTCGGTTCTCTCAAGATGAAACGGAATAACATAAAAAAATATATCATACCCGCGGGCAAGCGCTGATTCAAAAGATTTTTTCATAAAACGAAACGAAAAATCCGATACACTGAAACCCGGAACCCATAATACCGCTTTTTCAGCACCCGGCAAAGGGCTCTTATAATGATAAAAAACAGCAGTATCCCGCGAACCGTCTGATTTTCTCAAACCCGATTTAAATGACAGTTTTTCAGAGGCAGCATCAGCGCCGTCCGGCATTTTCACCGGCCATTTATTCAAAGGCTCCGCCTTGATTTCGGCGTCCTCATAAGCCTTTATCCCCGATATTACATCCGGATCATTTATTAGTTTTTTTAATTTATCGGGGCCGCCGTTCTCGGGATTTTCTACTATAATTTCCGAAAATTCGTTTAAAGCTTCTTTATCAAGACGGATCTTTGCCGACGCGCACCCCGTTATCAGCACGGCAGCAAAAAAACACGCTGTATAAAAATATAATTTATTCATCTTCCGGACCTCTTTTCGGAAAATAACCGGAATCCGCTGAATTTCCGGCTTCCTTTAACAGTATTCCTGTCTAAATGTAATTTAATCTTTATTTTTATTTCTGTCAATTTAAAAAGTTTTTTTTCGCGGAAAAACAGGATCAACAGCCGCCCTGAATGATGTCAAAAACCGGGGTCAATACCCGGAATTCCGGTTTTTTTCCAGCCTGAAACTCAGAAAAACCGCTGTCAGCACAAGAAAAATTATTCCGCTGATTATAAAAGTAAAATCAAACCCATTATCAAGCAGAAAACCGAACAAAGCCGGGCATACCGCTGTGCTGAAAACCATAACAGCGGTAAAAACCGACTTTACGCCGCCCAGATTTTCTGTCCCGTAAACTTCCGCAAGCATTGAGGAATATACTGTTCCGCTCAGGCCCATGGAAATTCCGGCAAACACCAGATATGCCGGCGCGGCCAAAGGAGCCGAGGACAGCGCAAGTACAGCCAGGCCGGCGGCAAAAGGCAGAAGATACAAAGGAAACATTTTGCGGGCCGTGAATTTGTCGGTTAACCTTCCTCCGATCAGCAGAAAAAGCGTCCGCCCCGCGGCAAATCCTATAAAAGAGGCGGGAAGCAGTTCATCGGGCCATCCTTTTTCACGGGCAAGAACAAGCTGATAAAAGAAAAGTCCGGTAATGGCAGCCGGAAGCATTACCGCATTATACGCAATAATGTAAAACTTTTTATCCTTAAGCAGTTTTATTCTTGAAAACTTTTCTTTTTCACCGCTGCTGTCTTCAACCGTATTGAGGTTTATCATACGCCGGTTTAAAAGAAAAAATACCGCGGGAACAAGAACAATAAGGATAAAAAATGCGTTCAGCGCCATTGAACCGCGCCATCCCAGAAAACCTATAAGGGATATTATTAATATAGGGAAAAACGCTTCTCCCAGAGAATACCCGAGCGAGGACAGGCTCAAAGCAGTGCCTCTTGTTGTGTTAAAGACTTTTGATATGAAAGTCTGTGATATATGCGGAAGCATACCCTGCCCCGCGAACCTTAATCCGAGAAACCCTATAAAAATAAACAGAAACGAGTCTGATTTGGAAGCAATAAAAGAAGCCGCCGCCAGTATTACAACAGCTGAAAGCGTATAATTTCGGATATTATAATGATCTATGAATTTCCCCGTTAATATAAGCAATACAGCGCTGGTTATTGTCGCGGCTCCGTAAAGCAGACCAAACGAAAAATTATCCAGCCCGAATGTTTTCATTATATCGGGTACATACAATGATATGAAAAAAGTCTGTCCAAAACCGGAAAAAAAAGCCGTTAAAAAACCAAAAAAAACCGGCCTTTTATTGCCGGCAAGAAACTTTATATAATTCAAAACCATGCTCCCTGCGGTTATTCCGCGCCCTGCAGTGTCCCGCGCCGGAATACTTTATATTTCAGATGTTCAGCCGGGCCGTTAAGGGCGGAATCATACCATATTTTTCTTAAAATCACAAACAATACCCGTGATTTCCACAAAGCCTATAGCTTGCAAGTTTTATTGCAGCACTTCATAGAATCAAAGTTTTTTTTCGCACATACCGGAGCGCTAAATTCATATAATTATTTACGTTCCCGCAAAACGCCGCCCTCTTCCTAACCCTTTTTCGGTATTTTTATCATTATATTTATAGTAAATACCGGCAAAGCATTAGAGTATTCATCCTTTGCTCCTCGAGGTAGAGGGAATTAGTATACCCTCCACCTCTATGGGGGAGGATAGAGTATGTTACAGGCAGTCTTTCGGCCTGTTACATACTCTTGGAGGGGGTTAAGCAGCGGCTGAATACTGTATGACATAATTTGATGATTAAACAGGAAATGGGCTATATTTTATTTCCGGATGATTTAGCTGTTGCAATTCATTTTACACTTCAGCCAACATCAAAAAATACATTATTTCCGGCAGATTGATCTGTCAGTGTCTTTGTTCAGGATAAATTCCGACGCTTCCGGAAGATTTTCAGCGGTATGATCAGGCTTTATTTTTAATTCATTTCTGTGTTTCCGGCCGTGGCCCGTCAGCAGATAAATCGTTTTTAATCCCGCGTTTAAACCCGCTTCAATATCGTGCGGATGATCGCCTATCATATATGAACCGGCCGCTTTTATGCCGTCCTCTCTGCATATTTTATTTATTAAATAAGGAGAAGGTTTTTTACAGCCGCAGTTTTCGGATTTTCCGTGGGGGCAGTGCAGTATGCGTTTTATATCAACTTTATTCTGCCTTAATTTGTCCGTGAAATACGCGGTGAATTTTTCATATTCGCCGTCTGAAAATACGCCGTCGCCTATGCCCCCCTGGTTTGTGATAATATACAGGGAATAATTTTTCTGAAGATCTATAAGGGCATTTACGGCCCCATTGATAAAAACCAGGTCTTCCGGCTTATACAGCCATCCCACATCCCGGTTTATTGTGCCGTCCCGGTCAAGAAATACGGCTCTATCCACTTTATCTCCTTTTAAACGCGCCTGTCAGCAGACCGGCTGCTGACGCGGCTATGATAAATACAAACATATAATTATAATTCCCGGTCAGGTCCCGTATTGCCCCTGAAAGAAATATGCCCGTAATTGCCGCTGCACCGTATGCCGTAAAAATAACACCATACGCTTTCTGATAGTTCCCGTCCCCGAATAACGCGGCTGTTGCCGCCGGAGCCATGGCAAGCCACCCCCCCATGCTGAACCAAAGCAGGGCAAAAGCGAAATAAAAGAAAGCCTCGCGCTCCGCATCCACCGCAAAAACCAAAAGTGATGCCGCTATAATAATTATATAATTTAATGCCGCGGCCCTGTTAAATCCCATTTTATCAATTACAATTCCAAAAACAGGCCTGCCGATTCCGTTAAAAAACGCGAATATTCCCACTGCATATCCCGCGTTCTTTGCGCTCAGGCCCGCTGTCTCCTGCGCAACAGGGCTGGTAATGGCTATTGCGGTAAGACCCGCAAGCACTCCCAGATAATACTTAAGCCAGAGAGGCAGAAACCCCGGAACTGTCATAATTCCCCTGAAACTCAGCAGCGGTTTTCCGGATTCCCCGGGGGCGCCGCTCTCAAGAGCATGCTTGTTCTTAAAAACAAACCCCAAAAGCGCCACTATAAAAAAAAATGCGGTGCCTGCGGTTTTAAAGGTAAATGCCAGCCCGTATTGCTGTATGAGATAATTCAACAGCGGAGCCGTAATAATCGCGGAAATACCGAAACCGGCCAGCACCAGCCCCATTGCCGCCCCCCTGTTTTTTTCAAATCTCTCAATTATCGCGGCAAGAGGTATTCCGTATACAAGTCCGATCCCGGCGCCTGTCAAAACACCGTAAAAAAAGGTTATTAACCAGATATTGGAGAAAAAACCCGAAAACATCCATCCCGCCCCCACCAGCAAAGCGCCTATAAGAACAAGTGTTGAATGCCGGTATCTGCCTATTATCCTGCCGGAAAACAGCATTGAAACCGAATACATCGCCAATAGAACCATAAAAGGAAAACCGCTTTCAAAAGCGCCGATCCCGAGAGCTTCTTCCAGAGGTTTTCTGAACACGCTCCAGGAATAAACCGATCCAAGACACAGCATAATAAAAAAGCCTGCCGCAATAGTCCTTTTTTTCATATTCTTTCCTGCCTCCCTGTTTTTTAAATGACCTGCAATATATTTATAGCAGTTTTTACGGGATTCATATCGCAGATATATCCGGAATAATTCTTCTGCCGCTTAAATTCCGCCCAATAAATCTTCATAATCGCTGACACTTCCTTTATCCAGGCAGCATTGAAATATTTTTTTGCCTTTGCCGCACAAGTCGGATTTGTCGAATTTTTCCAGCTCTTTTACAAAAAATTCATGAAGGATCTGTCCGCCCTTATCATAAGCATCGCCGCCGACTTCAGACTGAAGACTGACATCCATAAGATAAGCGGGAACCTCAATTTCTTCTACTTTAAACCGGTTTTTCAGATAACCGAGAAGAGGCTGTCTCGCGGGCTGAACATCATTTCTATTAAAACGTTTCCCGCCTTTGCGCGCCAGATATTCCCGGACAAACCACTGAGGCATAAATCCCACATCCCAGACTCCTATATGCTGGTTCGGAAAAAGCACATTGTATGTATTGACATTCCGCTCAAACTGCTCCAGCAGCAGATTTGCATGCTTTACGATACTTCCGGTTAAAAACGGCCCGTAAGAACCCACGCCCTCGCTTGTCATTCCTTCGGTGTTAATAATACTTGGATTATCGTGCCCCCGCGGCGCCACAAGACGCCACAGCCACGCTATTGCGGGCGGAAGTATGTGAAAATAGCCTATAATCCCGTACGAGGGTTTTTCAGCAGAGCACGGAGGAGTTCTGACCCCGAAACTGCGGTAATCAATCTCCACATTCCCTTCAATCACTCCCGGAACCAGACTTCTTGGAAATATAATCCTCGGATTCGGACAGGGTTTGCCGGGGCTGTCTTCAATATGCTCCCATAACAAGCACGTGGCGCCGGCAGTGGCGCTTATATTCAGAAAAATCAGAGGCTGCTCCGAATGTATGCATAACTTTTCAAAATGCGGATTAACGCCATAAGAATTCATGTGATTTACCCTTACAAACCATGCGTTTTCAGCATCGCTTACAGTTAATTTCCCTCTGCCTGCATCATACGAAGGATGACACATAGACATATCATCGGATATCGGAAAAATCCTGCACTCATTAATTAAAGGCGAATCTATTATTCTGTTATTCAGAGTATTTTTACCCAGCACCATCCTGTTGTCGTCGGAATGTTCCATATATTCATTCATTTCGCTTTTTCCGCCCCCGCTTGCGCCTTCGTGAAGAAACGTAGCTGAATTTTCATAAGGAGTAATAAGTTTCACCGAAGATGAGTGCAGTGTAAGCCAGCCTTCGCGCTCGCCTATATCAAGCAAGGCGCCGTAAATGCCTTTTTTCGCACTGGGGCCGGGATAAAGATTATAAGAGAATATCTCATAAACATCGTCTCCTCTTTCGTGCACAACAACCTGTTTGCCTTCAAAATGAGTGTGTCTGAATACCGGAGCAAGATACAATACAATCTCAGGCTTAAAATCCTCCGGTACATCCTCGTGAGGCATTATTTTCTGCAAATCAGACATTGCCATCGCGAAAAAACCGCAGTTTGCGGGCCCGATAAAAAGCGAATTATATTTTATATTTTCCTTTCCCGTAGAAAACGGCATAACTATCAGTTCCTGCCCGGAAAACCATTCCAGAGTCTCCTTTTTTACGCCGGAAAAACTGCGTTTAAACTTTTTCTCAAATACAGGTTTATTGGTCGGTTTTTCATCCGCAACAATCATGCTTTCCGGGTCCCTGCGCCTCATATAAGTATCATAATAATTGACAGCCACTCCGTTTTTACAGCGGCATACCGAAGCTTCTTTTATAATCTTTCCACCGGCATCAAATTCAACGTCAAATGTCATATTATCGCCGTTTAAAGCGATATTTATAAGCTCATTTCTGTTTTTTGGAAATATAAGATGCTCTGTTTTTGAAAGCAGCTCCCGGATATGCGGGGGCAGCGTCCATTTTTTATAATCCATAAATACCATCCTTTTTTTCATATTTTGAAACCCGGGTGAGCGGATTTTTGCGTCTTTTAAACGGATTATTCCGCGGCAGGCCCGGCTTATACATCAGCGGCCTGTTTTCCGTCCACTCTTTTTTACTGCAGACAAAATACTATAAATACATTTAAATTGCAAGTTTTTATTATAAAACAAGCACGGTTTTCCGGTTTTATTGCAGCGCTTTATAGAAACGAAGTCCTTTTTTGCACATACCCAAATACTTAATTCATACAGTTATTTATGTTTCCCGCAGGGCGCCGCCCCCCCTCCGGCTGTCCCTTGCCCGCATCTCCTGTTTTGAGCGTTAACTTGTATTATAAAGTACTCAGCCGCTGCTTAACCCTCTCCAAGAGTATGTAACAGGCAAAAAAACCGCCTGTAACATACTCTGTCCTCTCCCGTAGAGGGAGAGGGGATAAAAAAAACAATATTCTCTCCTTTGACGAGCCAAGGATGAGTGTTTTTCATGTTTTGCCGGTATTTACCGTAAATATAATCAAAAAAAATCTCGAGAAAGAATTATGCTGAAGATGATACAGCGGCTGTGCCTGCCGCCGCTATTATCTATCAACCGATTTTCCTCGAACCTGCGGGTAAGGGACAGCCAAATCCCATTGAGGGAGATGGGCTGTATTTTGATGTGTTTCCGGATGTTTCAGGCGCTGCAGTTCATTTTACAATTCACCCCTTCTCCCCTGTATTTTTTCAGATCTTTGTATGCATCACTCTCATTGCGTTTAAAACCGCTATTACCGCAACACCCACATCAGCAAAAACCGCTTCCCACATGGCAGCCAGGCCGCCGGCGCCCAAAATCAGCACTATTCCTTTTACGGCGAACGCCAGAGTTATATTCTGAATAACGATTCTCCTGGTCCGTTTTGAGATTTTAATCGCACTGATTAACTTGCCCGGCTCGTCGGTCATAAGCACAACATCCGCCGCTTCAATAGCCGCATCTGATCCAAGACCTCCCATTGCAACTCCGACATCCGCTCTTGCCAATACAGGGGCGTCGTTTATTCCGTCGCCCGCAAAAACAATGCTTCCTTTTGAGTTTTTTTCCCTGTAAAGCTGCTCTAACTTTTCCACTTTTTGATCCGGAAGCAGCCCGGAATATACTGTATCCATTTTAAGCTGCCTGCCTGTCTTCTCTCCGGCGCTCCTGTTGTCCCCTGTCAGCATTACTGCCCTTTTTACTCCTGTTTCTTTCAGCCCGCGTACAAGGTTTTCAGTGTCTTTTTTGATTTCATCAGAAATAACGACAGAACCGGCATATGCTCCGTTAACCGCCGTGTAAACAACCGTATCAGCGCCGCTGTCCGGGTCAAATTTTATTTTTCTCTCCGCCATGAACTCCGCGTTGCCCGCAAAGATCTTCATGCCTTTTATATCCGCTGTTACGCCGCGTCCGGGAAATTCCTCGTGCCCGCTTATAATGCTTTTATCAATTTCCCTGCCGTATGCTTTTATGACAGACCGGGCAATAGGATGGTTTGAGTAATATTCGGCATAAGCCGTTTTTTCGAGAAGTTCATCCTCTGATGTGCCTTTTACCGGATTTATCTTCGTTACGCCGAACACTCCTTTTGTCAAGGTCCCTGTCTTGTCAAAAACCACAGTATCTACATTGTTTAACGCCTCCAGATAATTGCCGCCTTTTATGAGAATGCCGTTCCTTGACGCTCCGCCGATTCCTCCGAAAAAACCCAGAGGAATTGATATGACCAATGCGCAGGGGCAGGATATCACAAGAAACACCAGCGCCCTGTATATCCACTCAGAAAAAACCTCCCCTTCAATAAACAGGGGCGGAACCACGGCCAGCAGAAGAGCCGCCGCCGCGACAAAAGGCGTATAAACCCTCGCGAATTTTGTTATAAACTGTTCGGTCGGGGCTTTTCTGCTGCCTGCGTTCTCTACCAGGCGCAGTATTTTTGAAACCGCAGATTCACCAAACTCTTTTTTCACCTCTATGGTCAACAGCCCGTTTTTGTTGATGGATCCGCCGTATACTTCAGATCCCGGTTCTGCTTTAAGGGGAACCGGCTCACCTGTCAGGGCGGATGTGTCAACCATTGACATTCCTTTTACAACAGTTCCGTCAAGCGGAATCTTTTCTCCGGGTTTTACAATTATAAAGTCTCCGATCTTCACTTCATCCGGAGATACTCTTTTTAACGCATTTCCGGCCTTCAGGACCGCATAATCGGGCCTTATGTCCATAAGAGCTGATATGGATCTTCTTGAGCGGTTCACCGCTGAATCCTGAAAGAACATCCCTGTCTGATAAAACAGCATTACCGCGGCGCCTTCGGCGTATGCGCCTAATACAAAAGCGCCGATAGTAGCGATAGACATAAGGAAACTTTCATCAAAAAGCCGTCCGTTCTTTATATCTTTAGCCGCACGCAGTATAACTTTGCCGCCGGCTATAAGATATGAAGCAAAAAACAATGCAAATTCCCATTGATTTGAAAACGTAAAGATCAGCGCCGCGGCAAACAGAGAACCGCTTAAAGCAAGCCTGAACAGCTTTTTCCTGCTTTCAGCGGCGCTTTCTCCGCGGTCCCCGCGTGCTTTATGCGCGGTTTCTTTCACTGCCGCATCCGGCTCAATTTTCTTTATCAGTTTTTTTATGCTTTCAATTACACTATCAGCATCGCGGCTGTTTAACTCCAAAACCAGTTTACCTGCCGCAAAATCAATGCGGGCGCTTTTTACTCCATCCAGTTTTGCTGTTTTATTTTCAATCTCCGACGCGCAGTTTGCGCAGTCAAGGCCTTCCAATATCAATTCCTTTTTTATATTTTTCCGCTCTGTTCTTTCCGATACAGCCGCATCCGGCTCTATCCTGCTTATTATTTTCTTTGTTCTTTCAATAACCCGGTCCCTTGAATTTTCATCAGCAAGTTCTATTATGAGAATTCCGGAAGCCGCATTCAGCGAAGCGCTTTTAACATCCTCTATTTTATTGATTTTTTCATTTATTTTATCCGCGCATACCGCACAGTCCGGCCCTTTTACGGCCAGCTCAATAGTTGTTCTCATCATATTTTCCCTGTTTTATACCGCGCTTGCTTCCCGGCATTGTGAATCAGCCCCTGGTTAAGTATTTCTTTCACATGTTCATCATCCAGTGAATAATATATGCTTTTTCCTTCTCTTTTGTTTTTTACCAATTTCGCCTGTTTTAATACTCTCAGCTGATGCGATATGGCTGATGGAGTCATGTTAAGCAAAAACGCTATATCGCAGACACACATTTCCGCTTCATCAAGCGCCCACAAGATCCTGATCCTCGTTAAATCCCCAAACACTTTATACAGCTCCGCGAGGTCTTGCAGTGTGTTTTCCCGGGGTATTTTCTTTCCGGCTTTATTCACCACTTCCTCATGGACAACACCGCAGCCGCATTGCTCAGCCTGCCGGTTCCTGTTTGACATAATTGCCTCCTTTTATAACACATGAACAACTGAACAATAATTCATATGTTATTTATACAATAAAGCTTTGATTATGTCAATATTTATCACGTATTTGATTGGAATTTATAGATTGCAAGTTTTATTGCAACACTTAATAAAATCGAAGTCCTTTTTTTCGTTGAACTTTGAAACCAACACAGCCGCCGCGCGGCCGGCGGCCCGGTACAAATCATTTTTTTGTTCTTTCATCCGCTTTTGGCCTCTTTCGAAAACAGCCCTTTCATCCTGAATGCCGCACTGACAAGAAGAACCAGTATCGGAACTTCCACAAGAGGGCCTATTATGGTGGCAAAAGCCTGATGAGAGGCTATTCCAAACAGGCCGATGGCAACAGCGATCGCGAGCTCAAAATCATTGCTTGCGGCAGTAAACGATACCGCAACGGTCTGTTTGTAGTCCGCGCCTATTTTCCTGGCTATAAAAAATGTCACGAACCACATAAAAATAAAATAAACAGCCATTGGCGCGGCAACAATCAGCACGTCAAAAGGCTTTTTTATGATGTATTCGCCTTTCATTGAAAACATTATAATAATGGTAAAAAGCAGCGCTATAAGGGTGATAGGGCTTATTTTCGGGATGAATTTTGACTCATACCACTCTTCCCCTTTTATTTTTATAAGCGAATATCTTGTGGCGATACCCGCGAAAAACGGTATACCCAGATAGATCAGCACCACCTGCGCGGTCTCCCACATTGATATTGAAAGCTCCATGCCTTTTGTGAGCCCTAAAGCATTCAGAAGAAAAGATATAAAAAACCATATATAGACCGCGTAAAAAAGAACCTGCGCAATGGCATTAAAAGCCACGAGTCCGATCCCCAGTTCTCTGTCGCCTTTGGCCAGATCGTTCCAGACAATCACCATTGCTATGCACCGCGCAAGCCCCACAAGAATAACGCCTACCATATATTCGGGATAATCCCGCAGAAAAAGCACTGCCAGGCCAAACATAACAAACGGACCGATTATCCAGTTCTGAATAAGCGCAAATACCAGCAGTTTCTTGTTTTTAAAAACCGTCCCCATCTTTTCATATTTCACCTTTGCAAGGGGCGGATACATCATAAGTATAAGCCCTATGGCAATTGGTATCGAAGTTGAGCCTATCTGTATGGAAGCGATAAACTCAGCTCCCTGCGGCCACGCATAGCCCAGCATAATGCCCGCCGCAATCGCCGCAAAGATCCAGAGAGTCAAAAACCTGTCCGCAAAAGATAATTTTTCCGCCTGTTTCATTGCTCAATTCCTCCTTAACATGCTTTTTTATTATTGTGTTTTAACGCGTCTTTCAGCTTTGCCCTGTCTTTTTTTATCACCGGATCATTATTGAGCCGCTTTTTCAGCAGACTGCTGAGTCCGGTGAAAAAATCCGGTTTCCCGTTCAGGTTCAGCGAGTAATACATCCATAAACCTTTCCTTTCCGCATTGACAATACCCGCGTTTCTCAGAACCGACAGCGCCCTGGATACAGCAGCCTGCCGCATATCAAGCGCGCTTATGATCTCGCACACGCACAGCTCATCAGCGTTTTGCAGCAGTTTTATTATCCTGATCCTTGTCCGGTCAGAAGCCGCTTTTAAGACCATTTCAATATTTTCCATTTCACCCTCCTAATATATTACCATATGGTAATATAGTTATATATTATTTTATTGATGATGTCAAGAAAACTTCAGCCGCAAAGACCTTCATCCGCCGGCACAAAGCAAAGATTTCCGGATCCCGTACAAAAAATACATTATAGGACCGCGTTTTCTTTTTTGTTTTTTTGAGTGAATTAGCGCGGGGAACAAAGATTACAGCAGCGGGCGCGCCCGCGCGAAAATATTATAATCAATTCCGCCGCTATCCATCCGGCACGCTGGTTTTCTTAAACGGAAAATAAGAAATTTCCGGCGGGGCCGCGGCCTGAAAGCAGTATTTTGCTTCGGACTGCCGCAAACCGGAAATTTTATTGTTTCCGGATTCCGCCCGGAAAAAACATAACCTGTTATTTTTTCTTAATAAGTATTATCACGACGCCGATTACCGCTCCTATCACAAATCCGGCCAGCGCGTATTTCAGCGCAAGTTCGTTTCTGTATGCTGAAAACGGCTCACTGAAAGAAGCTCCGAAAGCTCCGCTTATTCCGTTCTGAAACAATTTCGGAAAAAACTCTCCGATAACCGCGCCGGCAAGCGCGCCTGCCGCCCCGATACTTACAGGAGTTTCAAACTTTTTCATTTTATCCCCTTCAATTAATGAATTTTTGTTTCTTTTAAAATTTTAACACTTATACCGCGGCGCTTCAACAGTTTTAATCCATGCTGCCGCCGCATAAGGATTGCAGGTTTTATTGCAGCGCCTGATATAATCGGAGTCCTTTTTTGCACACATACCGCAGCACTTAATCCATACAGTTATTTACGCTTCCCGCAGAACTCCGCCTTCTCTCATCAAGCCGCCCCTTACCCGCATCTCCTGTTTGGGCGTTGAAGTAAGTGTTCAGCCGCTGCTTAACCCTCTCCCTATTCCTTTTTCGGTATTTTTCTGATTATATTTATAGTAAATACCGGCAAAGCATGAAAGCATTCATCCTTTGCTCATAGAGGGAGAGGGGGATGCAGCGGCTATCGGTTTTAATGTGTTTGCGAAGGTGCGGCAGCCGCGTCCTTTAGGGCGCGCAGTTTTAAAAGAATTAACTGCCGGATGCCGGGAGGCCTGCCGCAAGATCAAAACCGTGAGTCTGCTTTAAATGTATTCACGTTCCGGGAAGACGCATGTCCTCCTGTGATAACGAGGAAAGTAGTCCCCCCTCTCCCTCGACGGGAGAGGATGGAAACTGTTACAGCAGGTTTTTTTGCT
>CAYTNY010000003.1:0-54025 GCA_964439215.1 uncultured Spirochaetia bacterium | reverse complement strand
AAAAAACTTTCAATAATAATACCCGCTTACAACCACGCGCATCATCTTAAAACAATGCTTGAATCTCTTCTTTCGCAGAAATATGACAGGAAACAGGCTGAAATAATAGTAGTTGACGACGGCTCCACCGACAACACAGAAAACACCGTAAAAAAACTCGCCAAAAAACACAAAGAACTAAAATACATAAAACAAAAAAACGCCGGGCCCGGAGCCGCGAGAAACACAGGCGTAAAAGCAGCCTGCGGGGAAATTCTCGGTTTTCTTGACAGCGATATTATCGTGCCCGGCGGTTTTGTTGAAAAGGTCTTAAAATATTTTAAAAAACATCCGGAAACCGATGTCCTTGAAGGAGCCGTGATCTGTCCGGATAAGGGTCCATTCCCCCTGTTTACGCATATTACGCAGAATACAACCGGAGGAAGGTACATAACCTGCAATATTTTTTATAAAAGAGAACTGTTTCATAAAATCGGCGGGTTTGACGAACGCTTTAATATGGCAAACAGAGAAGACACTGATCTTGCTTTCAGCGCCATAACAGCAGGAGCAAAATTTAAATTTGCACCTGAAATAAAAGTTCTGCATCCGCCAAGGAAAAATTCTTACAAAAGCCTTTTCAAAAACGCAAAGTTCGGTTTTTTCGAGCCGCTGCTTTTCAAAAAACACTCCGGCTTGTTTTTTAAAAAACTTTTCTGGCGGGAAGAATGGTTTTTTCCCGTGTATTACTGGGGTTATTATACTTTACCCGTTTTTCTGGTTATTTATTTTGTTTCAGACTCTTCTTTTTGGCTTTTGGCCGGGCTTTTTCTTTATGCTTCTTCTTTTGCGGTTACGCTCTTCTCGCTGCTCAGAAAAAAGAAATTTGAATTCAAGCCTTTCCTGCAGGTTTTCTTTCTGATGCTTTTTATCCCTTACCTTCGCCTATTCCGGATAATTGCGGGATTCATAAAGTTCCGCGGTTTTTAATTAACTTTTTTCTTTCTTGAAAAAAGATTTTTTACAATTCCAAAATCCTCTTCATTGAAATACTTCAGTATAAATATAACTCCGGAATAAACCGCTGCTGCAGCCAGGCTCAGCAGAATAAAATTTATAATATCCTTCATAAGAAACATAACCAAACCCGCGCAGGCAAGAGCAGCAGTTATTTTAAGCGTAAAACCCGCAAACCTTATGGCTCCCAGTTTTTGCCGGGTAAAGAAAAGCGTTCCGCCCAGTATCAGAATATTGCAGAACAGGTTAACAAATGCGGCGCCCATATACGAATATAACGGTATTATCCACAGATTCAATCCAATGCTTATAAGCATTATTATACCGAATAAAATTGTCAGTATTTTCGTGTATTTTGCCGAATTAAGCGCATATTGAGGAATAACCCTGAAAACCATTATAAATATCCCCCAGATAAGAACCGCAAAAATATACTTTGATTCATAAAAATCACTGCCAAGAAGAATTTCGGTAAACTTTTCATTAAAAACAGCTATTATAAGGACAAACGGCGCAGCCGCAACAGCCGTATATTTCACGGTTATATTTATTATTCTTAAAGCTTTTTCAATGCTTTCCTTATTTATTACGTATGCAAGCCGCGGATATACGGGCCCCATTATCATCATCACAAAAGCTATAATTATATCAAGCACCCGAACAACCGCGGAATAATAACCCGCATCCTCGGCGCCTTTGAGTTTATAGAGCATAAAAATATCGACTTTTGTAAAAACATAGGAAAAAAGCCCTATAAGAGCAAAGGGTATGCTCATTTTAACCATATTTAAAATAAGAGCGCCTTCTATATTAAAAACCGGTTTTATTGCATATTTCATACATACAGTCATTGCCATTATTATATAAAAAATATTGGATATGCCCAGCATCAGAATTATTCCTGAAATATCAAAACCAAGTTTAATTGAAATAAATATAAGCAGTGCATTGAGTATGGATGCGGTTCCCATTACAAGGCCCGATAAATACATCTTTTCATAACTGCCCAAAACCGCTAAAAAAGGATTCCCCATATACATAATCGTAAATACAACCGAAGCAAGCATAAGATCATACCTGACCGCCGCGTCCATTTCAAATAAAATACCGTATATGTTTATAAAAATAATGGAAGCCGCTATCTGCCCCGCCTGTACCAGAAGTGAATTCCCAAGTATTTTCGCTCCTCTTTCCCCGCTTATTTTTACTTCCCTGGTAAGAAGAGCCGTAAGACCGAAATCCGTTATAAATCCGAACATATATACTATGGATAGAATATAAGAGTAGACCCCCTGTTTTTCCGCGCCAAGATACCGTATAAGAAGAACCCCGGCAATCGCGCCGAATATTTTTCCCAAAAACAACGCAAGCATCTGTCCTGATATATTTTTAAAAAGTATCTTTGATGTACTGATTTTAAATCTCCTAAATGACACTTGAATTTTTTTTCAAATACCTTTATAATTATTTTTATTATCGGTATTATATCTTAACTTTTTCAAAAAAAGGAGTCTTTTTTTGTTAAAATCCAGAAGTTTTTTGACAGATATCATGACAGCGGCCCTTTTATGTTTTTGTGTTATTTTTTCTTTTTTTTATTATTTTAAATTAAACAAATACTATTTTAAAACCTCAGAAAAAAGAATTTCGGTTATTTTCCGGGATAATCACAATAATCTCTCCCCAAAAGCAGAATTATCAGTACCTTACCCTTTTAAATACGGAACTGCCGTCTTCCACCGCTTAAAAGATACTGATAAAGGCTTATGCGGCGAGCTTACAATTTCAGGCGAATACCGGTTCATACACCGAATAGCACCGCCTAAAATAATTATAATAAAAACGGACGATTTTTCCATGAAAGGAACAATAATTGATGACTGCGATTTTTGACTTTTTCAGAAAAACCGATGCTTTGATTTCCGGCTTTATAAACCTGCGCCTGCTCTCTGTTTTTAAAAAAACAGAGAATTCCAAAACATACAGCCTGCTGCAAAAAATTTCTTCTTTTTCTTCAGGGCATACCATCGCATTTTTAACGGTTTCTGCGTTTGCATTCTGGGCAGCAGTTGTATTTTTGGGTTTTAAATCAGCTGTTATTATACTTCCCGCTGTCTTTCTGCTTTCTGCCGTAAATCCTTTATATGGAATATTTTCATTTATTGTTCTTTTTATGTTTGACCTGCCAAATGACATTGCTTCCGGCCTGACTGTTCATTCCGCGGAAACAGCGGTTCTTTTTATTGCTGCAGGAATGCTTATACACTTGCTTGTTTTTGGAGCGGAAAAAAACAGTGCATATACGGGCATTTCTATTTTTCTGGCGATAATAATATTTTCTTTTCTTCCTCTTTTATACGTCCCTGAAAAAAAAGCGGTTTTAAAAGGTCTTATAAGAATATGCGAGCCGGTCGTGTTTTTTGCGGCGGTTTCCCTGTTTTTCAAAAAAGAAAACTGCCTGAAAATACTTTCGCTTGGCTTTACATTAAGCATAATTCCCTTTCTTTCGGTTTCCCTGTATCATTTTTTGTACACGAGGGAACTTTTAACATTTGTCCGCTTGGCTGAAAACTTCTTTCTTTTCCGTCCTTCGGGCGGTATGGGCGTTACTGCTCTGCCCGCATATCTGAATATAATTTTCCCCGTTTCGCTTATTGGTGTCATACTTTTTTCCCGCGGAAGCAGGTCTCCGGGATTTCTTCTTTTTTTAAGCGCGCTTATACCCGCGGTTATGTTTGCGGTGCCTTCTTCAAGAGCCGGGTGGGTTGTTTTTTTCATCTTTCTTGCCGCATTTATTCCTCTTCTTTTTATTAAAAAATCCCCGCTCGCGGCATACAAAAAACCGTTTATAATAATTCTTATTTCTTCAGCTGTTCTCGGCTTTTTTCTGATAAATATAATTTCCGAAGGCCGGGGTTTTGACGCCTTCAAATACCGCGTACACGATTCTGTTACGCCTGGAACCTCGTCCGCGGAATCCGCAATGAACAGGGTTGGTTTTATAACGCTCGGACTTAAAATCATAAAAGAAAATCCTTTCGGAATCGGACCCGGAAACTATCACAGCAAACTTGCTTCCTATATAGATTCCGGTTCTATTGACCGCGCTGCTTTTCATCACCTGCATAATCTGCATCTGCAGATTGCGGTTGAATACGGACTGCACGTTTATCTGGCTGCACTTATACTGTTTTTATACCTGTTTTTTCTGCTTATACAAAAAATGCGGAGTTCCCCCGCTCCGGAAAATAAAAGCATCTGCATCCTTTTTATGCTGTGCCTTGGAGTCTTTTTTATACAGGGATTTTTTGATGTGTTTACGGTTTTTGCCAGAGGAGCGCAGTACGGAATTATATTCGGAATGATTGCGGGATATTTAAACAAAAACGGTTAATCCCCTGTTTCAACCTCTATTTTTGATACCATCCCCCTCCCAAGCGCTATTCTTGAACCTCTGGCTTCTATTATTACGGGGCCCTTTGATTCATGTACGATCTTTATATCGGTTCCCGGTATTATCCCCATTGTATTCAGTCTGTGCACCATGGATCTTCCGCCGTGTACTCCGGCCACTTTTACGGCGGTTCCCTTTTTTATGTCACTTAGAAACTTTCTTTTTTGAGGCTGCATTTTTTTTCACTTTCCTGTTTTTAGTATTTTCATTTTTAGTCTCGTTTTTTTCCACTGTTTTAAACTGCTCTAAAAAAACACTGAGTTTATCTACTGTATTGCCGCTGAGTACATGCTCTATTTTACACGCCTCTTCAATAGCTTTTTCCGGCTCAACTTTTAAAATATTTTCAAGAAATTCCAGTATTATTTTATGTTTTTTATAAACTGTTTCTGCGGTTTCCCTGCCGGCCTGTGTCAGAGTAATAAAACCATATTTTTCATGGTTTATAAGATCCTGCTTCCGGAGATTTGAAACCGCGGAAACAACACTCGCTTTTCTTACTTTCATTGACCTGCCGATTTCAGATACCCTTGCAACTTTATTCTTTTGTTCAAGCAGATATATTGTTTCTATATAATCTTCCATTGCGGGTGTTAAATTTTTCCCGTTCATAATTATACCGCCTTTGTTATACTCTTCTAACTTATTTTAATTATACTAACCTTTTCTTTTATTGTCAATATTTCATATGCCCTTTTCGGAATTTTTAAATCCGGTGCCTGTCCGCCGAGATCATATATATATTTACAAAAATCAGCATAAATATCCATATTATAACAGCTGCAGAAGATCCCCCGCCCCATAATGCCGGAAATAAAACTGTTATATCAACATTTATAAATTTTGATATAAACCCGAGTATCCAGTTTTCCCCCTTCCCTTTATTCCATCTGAACCACGGCACAAGTGATATTACAAACGAGACTGCCAGGCCTGCCCCCGCAAGTGTGTAAAAGACATTCCTTGCCCTTATGGATTTTAATTTATCAACAGCAAACGCCGCAGATACCGAAAAAAACAGTATCACCGGCACAAAAAAACGCGGTGATGACCCGCCGCCGCCCCGCCATTCAAACCACATGGCGGACATAATATATACAGGCAAAAATATCAAAAGCATATAATAAAAAAGTTTTTTATCACGGCTATGCATAAAAAATAATCCTGCAAAGATCACTGAAAAAACCGGGGTGTAAAATAAAATTCCAAATTCCTGATCCAGAAAAAGCCCCAAAAAACCGTCTGAATTAAAAGTAAACGCCCGGTCCACAGGTATTTCCTCTTTTGACTGCCTGGGAACCAAAACACCATAAATAAAATAATTTCCGAGAAAAAGTATCACCGCACCGCCGGCCTGCAGCGCAGCGTATTTCACAAAAGTAATTATTTCTTTTCTGTATTCTATAAAGGCAATTATAATTATGGCTGCAATAACGGGGATATTTCTCAGATGCATTAAAAAAACCATAAAACAAGCAAATCCGCCCGGGAGCCATCTTTTTTTATAATATATGATCTGCGTCAATGCACCGGTAATAAGCACTGCGCTTATTACTTCTGTTGTAATCTGATTAAAATACATGAAAACAGGCATTGATAAACCGGTTATTCCCGCTGTAACTATACTGTTTTTTCTTTTTATTCCGCTTTTTTCAAGAAAAAGAAATATAAACCCGCACAAAAAAGCCGCGGCAATATTAATAAATAATGTAACCCCCAATCTTAACAATATCAGATAAAACGGCGCTATAATAACAGAGAACCAGACAGGGTGATAAGATATAATCCTGCCGTTTATTGACAGTTCATGAGATTCAAGTTCTTTCTTATAAAAACGGGAATAATCTTTATGTTCATAATTGTTTTTAAGATCAAGATCAAAATCATATAAAATACTGTGCGAGACCATAAGATATATCGGCTCATCACCCGTCGGCTGATTTGCGTAATTAAACCACATTGACATGGATATATATACTGCCGCAAAAAAAACAACGATCATCTTAAAAACGCGGCTCAGGTCTTCGGTTTCAAAAATTTTTTCCTTTAAAAAACTTCTTACTGTTCGTATTATTAAAACAGCAATAAAACAAGCATATATCATTCCCAGAAATAATTCCAGTTTTCTCAATGCAAAATTATGGGGCTCCGGCAGACTTGCATTTAAAAAAAACGGCGTTCCTATAAGAAGAATAAAAATATACAGCGCCGGTTCAAAAAAGCGCATTGATTTTAAAAAATCCGAGCGCATTATCCTTGAATGCATCAGTGAAAAACCGGCTAAAACCGCGTATATTACAAACGGCGCTGTATACAGCGGATAGATCAATTTTTCACCGGAAAACAAAAAAGTTAAAAAATATATGCAGTATCCTGAAATGAAACATATATGCTTCATTTTCTTTCCAGCAGATATACTTTATTTCCTAAATATCCGTATTCTTCGGCGGTTTTAAAATATTTTTTAACCCACTTTATTGTTTTTATATCAACAGGTTCGGGCAGCCCTATTTCTTCATATGAAGAGTTCCAGACATTTCCAAGCGGCAGCCATACCTGTTTTATACCTTTTTTATTATCCCGCACAAACCACACACGGTCATAGTTTTTCATTATTTTTTCCGCCTCTGCCCCGGGAAGTGCATTTCTGTCATAACCTGCATAGATATCCAGATTCAGTTTTTCTTTTAATATTTTTTCCCTGAAAGTTCTCCAGATTTCCCTTATCTTCATTCTCATGCCGCTTCCGCGGAATTCCGGTATTTCATTCAGCAGCCTGTTTTCAAATTCTGTTTTATATTTTAAACTGTTGTAAAATTCATACGCGGCATATGAATTTACGTGGGAATGCACTATAATATCCCCTTCCTTAAAATTATCTTTTATAAATTCAAACTGAACGGCATAATCTGTTTTTTGATACTCCGGATTAAAATAATAATTATAAAGCGATACCGCATAAAAACAGCTTATTATCAAAAGCACCCCGGCTGCCGCGGGCTTTGACAGATACGATATACCGGCCCCTAAAAGAAGAATAACTATTGCAGATACAAGTATAAAAGTCCTGTCAGAATAAACCGGTTTATTTAAAATGGATATAATCCAGGGAAAAAACATAAATACGCCTGCTGTTATGGCGGTTACATTTACTGCTTTTCGGATATTTTTTCCGTATGTAAATATACCAAGCATAATAAAATAAAGAACCCCGATTAAAGCGGTCAAACTTATCCAGTTAAAAGGCATTGTTATTCCAAAAATAAAATTTTTCAGTGTATAAACCGGAGCAAACAGCATGCCTACGTTGTGAGAATATTGATCCCCCGCGGCGCCTTTTAAAAACAAAGGAAACAGAGGCAGGGCAGACAGCAGAATTACCGCCATAGACTTCATCCATTCTTTTATTCTTATTTCTTCCCTGTATTTCAAAAACAGGACCCCATTAAGTATAAGTATTATAAAAACCGTATAACTGTGCGTATAAATACCTGCAACCGCCCAGAAAGTAAACGCACCTTTTAGAAACGTATTATATTTCAATGACATCAGAAAATAATACATTATAAATAAAGATGTCATTAAGAACATTGTGTACATTCTTGCTTCCTGGGCATAATATATCTGATAAGGATTAAATGCAAAAAGAAAGAACGCCGCAAGACTTATTTTTTCGGAAAAAAATACCCTTGTCAGCCTGTAAAAAACCGCCATACAGACAATACTGAATATAAAAGGAAGAATTCTTATTGTAAGTTCGGAAAAACCAAACAATTTGCCCATAAAATGATTAAGTAGATACCATGTTGGAGGATGCATATCCCTTGCGTAGATTTCCCAGAAAACAAAAAAAACAGAATCCCTTCCCGCAAATTTAGCGGTGCAGAATTCATCTATCCATACACTTTGGGACGCCAGACCCGCCCCTCTTAAAATTATACCGCCCAGAAAAAATAAAAATATATAATAAACCGGCGGTTTTTTCCCCGAAGAATAAGGTTTCATTTTTCCCTGCCTGTGATCTCCTCATATACCCGGAGAGTCTGTTGAGCCGTTGTTTTCCAGGAAAATCCGGATACCCTTTCAGCTCCTTTTTTTACAAGCGACTTTCTCTTAGCCGCACTCTTATGTATTGCCATCATACCTCCAACTATATCTTCAACCGAAAAAGGATCTATGAATTCCGCGGCGCTGCCTGCGATTTCTTTTAGCGATGTATTATCGGATGTTACAACAGGGGTCCCGCATGCAAATGCTTCCAGTATCTGGAGCCCGAAACCTTCCCAGATAGACGGAAAAAGAAACATAAACGCACCGTTATAAAGCAGGATCATGTCGTCATCGGATACATATCCAGTTATGACAATATATTTTTCCAGGTTAAGTTCCCTGATCTTTTTCATGACATTTGTTGTGGCCATTTCTTTGCCGCCGATTGATGTAATTACAAGCTGATAGGAATATTCCGTAAGATTGTTGAATATATTAAAAGCTTCCAGCGACCTTATTGTGTTTTTTCTGGTGTCAGATGCGGCGCTCATAAAAATATACTTTTTTGTTATTCCGTATTTTTCTTTTACCCGGTTTATCTTTTTTTCCGACGATACAATTTTATATTTAGGATCAATGCCTTCCTTTATGCTGAACACTTTATCCTCATTAACCCCTATATATTTAACAATATCGCTTTTTGAATAATCCGAGACCGTTATCACAGCATCCGCTTTTCTTGCTGACATAGGAATAAATATTTTATTGTATATATCCGTCATTCTTTGTTTTATGGTGGGTTTTGCAATAACTTTTTTTAGCGGGCGTATATGCATTGCATCATGTATTGTAACAGCCTTTCTGCATTTCATCGGAAACAGACACGGCAGTGTATTGTCTGTTCCATGAAGAACATCAACCTTATCCCCTGCGGCGGCCAAAGGAAGAAGAAACTGCTCATAATAAAAAGCATTTGAGGTAAAAAGTCTTCTGAACTTTACGTTTTTAGCCCTTATAATTTCATTCAGCGAGGAATTTTTATCAAGATAAATTATATAGCGGTTTTTTTTGTCAGTTTCCAAAAGACGTTTTATAAGATTTGCTATATATCTCCCCACACCGCGCTTGTATATTATTCTTCCGTCTATTCCTATAATCATTTTCGTTGCTCCGTTTTTTCAGTTTTTATTTTTCCGGTTTTCTGCCCGACACAATAAAACTGCCGCCTTTTCCGTTCATGAACATTCTGCCCGCCGCATCTGTAATATCAAGCAGCGCAAATACCGTTTTTTCGGGGAACTTGCCTGTAATTTCCTCCGCAAAATAAGGCATTCTGAGATAATTAACAGATTTTATCATTATTTCTTCAAATCCCGCATCCGATAAAATTTTTTTTATTTCTTCGGGATTAAAATTAAAAAGATGATCCCTGTGTTCTTTTTCAAGCTGTTTCGCCTTTTTTTTAAATAGTAATTTATAATAAGCACTGCTGTTTGTCAGGCTTATTATAATAAGCCCGCCGGGTTTCAGCGCCTGCCGGCTGTTCTCAATAACTTTTACAGGATCATAGCAATGATCAAGAACTTCTTTTATAATACATATATTGAATTCTTCCCTGAATTCCATGGTTTCGCCGCTGCCCTTAAGCATTATAAAATCATCTTCAAATATTTCATTTTCAAGCATTTCCGCGGAAGGCTCAACACCGGTATACTGCCGTACAATATCCTTTATGCATCTGTAAAACTCGCCTCTTCCGGCGCCTATATCAAGAACTTTCACAAGTTCATTGTTTTTTACATCTTCTTTTTCTATCATGGAAGCAGCTGTTAATTCAAGCCTTTTCCATCTTTTTTTCATAAGTGCATTTGCTTTGTTTTCCAGAAAATCCCTGTCTGACCACTGCAGCTGCGTTTGCTCCCACTGCTGTCTTTTATTTTCCTGTTCCATTTGCTTCCTTTCGGATATCTTATTTTTTTATCTTTATAAAAAAACCATTGCTCAGCCCCGCTGCTTTCCAGGGAAAATCCGCCAATTCAAAAACAGGATGCATAAAATAAAGAATTTTATAAATAAAACTTTTTTTTGAATCCGGAACGCGGGCCGCCGCGCGGCGGTTCGTGCCTTTTTTCCTTTTATTCACTATTTTAAACAAGACTTCATCTATTAGCAACGTAAAAAAAGAATGAAAATAGGATATTCTGCATTCTGCGGCGTGATTTCTGCTGATTATTTTTTTTATTTCCCGCGGATCCGCAAAAAGCTCCCTGAAATGTCCGCCTTCGGTGTCATTTCCCGCTCTTTTGAATGTAATTATTCTTAAAAACCAGTGCCAGGTAAAAAGGTCTCTTTTTGATATCACATACAAAAGCATCCTGCCGCCGGGCTTTAAAACCCTGAAAAATTCCTTTAAAACCTTTTCCTTATTTTCAATATGCTCCAGCACGTCAAAAGAAACTATAACATCAAAAACACCGGATCTAAACGGAAGTTGTTCAAGCTCTGCGTTCCGGTATATTATGTCTTTATAGCCGCTTTCTTTTGCCCTCCTTACAGCCAAAGAAGAAATATCAACTCCGTATCCTTTTATAGCGTAAGCAGCGCGCAGCTGGTTTATAAGTATGCCGCCCCCGCATCCCGCATCAAGAACTTTTTCCCCTTTTTTCAGGGAAAGTTTTTCT
Organism: uncultured Spirochaetia bacterium; assembly: GCA_964439215.1. GTDB lineage: Bacteria > Oederibacteriota > PGYV01 > PGYV01 > CAYTNY01 > CAYTNY01. The sequence goes on along the minus strand of CAYTNY010000003.1, from coordinate 42,904 downwards.
ATTTCTTTAATATTACGAACAGCTTTTAAAGAAGTACCCAGCATTTTATTTTCAGCGCGCGCAATATATGATTGAACAGCTGTCTTCCACTCTTTCCTGTTGGCATATACAGGTACATATTCTTTATTTTCTCCGTCATAAATTGCTTTTTGTTTCAAAGCCGTCTTAGACATAACACTCCCTGATAATAAATAAGTTAAAGTATTTTAGCATAAAGCAAAGAATAAAATAAGAATGAATTTATCCCCTAAAAAACAACACCAGAGATAAAAAAATTAATAAACCGGGAAACAAAAATCAAAACATAAACAAATTTTATATGTTTTTTACTTAATCTATATCCCAAGCACCCTTTACTCTATCATCTTCTTTCTCTGCCTTCCTGCTCTTATATTTCTTATGGTCTTTATAACATCTTCCGGGTCAAAATCCATGCATTCGTGTTTTTTATCGCATTCAAGCAGGCCGCAGCCGCTGCAGGAGACTTTTTTGTACATGACAAAAGAATTCTTTCCCGCCGGCGCCCATTCTTTCGGGTCAGCCGCACCTGAAAACAGAGTCAGCGATTTTATGTCCAAAACGCCGGCTATATGAACAGCCGCGGAATCATTTCCGATTACAAATTCCGCCTTTCTTATAAGCGCCCCAAGTTCTCTTATGGTAAGCATCCCCGCTAAATTCACAATATTTCTGCCTTTAAACTCCCTTATACGAGGATCATTTTTTCCTCCGATTATTATGACTTTTCCTCTGCGCGCCAGTATTTTTGACAGTATTTTATAATTCCCGATACCCCAGTCCTTGGAAGCATGCCCGGACACAGGATGAATTACAGTAAATTTTTTTATTTTTCCTTTTGCAAGCACCTTTTTTACATTTTCTTCAGCAGCCGCGTCAATACTGAATCCGAATTTCCCCTTATGCATTTTTCCGCAGACTTTATAAAGCAGCATCATATTTTTCCGGGATTCATGGATTCCTTTTTCAGGGGGAGGCATTTTTCCGGTTATCCCGAATCCCATGCCTCCGGTATTGTATCCTATCTTCTCTTTTGCGTTTGAAAGCGAGAGTATAAAGGAAGTCAACCTGTCCTGATACCGCATGCCTATTAGAATATCAAATTTATTCCTGTTTATGGCCCTTATAACTTTAAAAGCAGAAAGAATCCTTTTTATGCGGAAAGTTTTTTTATACGACAGCCATTTCGGCTCTATAATTTCAATGTTGTCCATCACCCCAAGCCCTCCGAGAACCTGCTCGCCGGCAGGAGACAGTATGCCTGTTATTTCCGCGTTTTTATAATGCCGCCTGAGCCCGTAAAAAAAAGGGGACGCTAAAACCGCGTCCCCTATATTATCAGCTTTGAGCACTCCTATTTTGATTCTGTCTCTGCTTGTTTTCACAAAAACTCCCTCACAAAAAACGCTCCGCTCAGTCCATAAAACCTTTTAAATTTTTTGCCCTGGCAGGATGCCTGAGTTTTCTCAGTGCTTTTGCCTCTATCTGCCTTACCCTTTCCCTTGTAACTTTAAATATCTTTCCAACCTCTTCAAGAGTATGCGGCACGCCGTCTCCTATTCCAAAGCGCAGCCTTAAAACCTCAGCTTCCCTTTCTTTCAGGGTATATAAAACCTTTTCTATCTGTTCTTTTAAAAGTACATTTACCGCGGCTGACGCGGGCGATATGGCATCTTTATCCTCAATAAAATCCCCCAGATGAGAATCTTTTTCCTCCCCGATAGGTGTTTCCAGTGATATCGGATGCTGTGATATTTTCAGAACACTTCTGACTTTATCCGCACTCATACCCATCTTTTTTGCTATTTCTTCAGGTTTGGGTTCTCTGCCGAACTGCTGCACATACTGTCTGGCTACTTTATTGAGTTTATTAATTGTCTCTATCATATGCACGGGAATTCTTATGGTTCTTGCCTGATCGGCTATCGCTCTTGTTATTGCCTGTCTGATCCACCACGTAGCATATGTGGAAAATTTATATCCTCTGCGGTATTCAAATCTTTCAACGGCGCGCATAAGGCCGATGTTTCCTTCCTGAATAAGATCAAGAAAAGACAGGCCTTTGTTAATATATTTTTTAGCAATACTGACAACCAGCCTTAAATTTGCGACCACAAGTTCTTTTCTTGTTATTCTTGCTTCCAGTATGTTCTTCCTAATTCTATAGGCAATACTTTTTATCTCTTCTTTTTTCATCCCTATAAGTTTTTCTTCTTTTTGTATGTCTGACGCGGTTGTATTCAGTTTTTCAACTATTTCTTTATATTTTTCCTTTGAAAGGCGTTTGGCCTTGAGAAATTTATTAAATTCATTTCTTTTCCGGGATATATTCTTAAACTCCCTGTAAGGCAGACCGTATTTTTTTTCAGCTGCTGTTATTTCCCTGTCTTCTTTGCTTATTCTCGCGGAAACCGACGTTATTTTTTTTGCGATAATGCTTATCTGATCATTATTCAGTTTAAGCATATGCAGGCTGTCTCTTTTCTTTTTTATAAGCCTTTCAAGCTGTTTTTCATAATTCTGCCGTTTCTTTTCAGAAAGTTTTTCGGTATTAAGTTTTGCGGCGGCTCTGTCTATTTCCTTTACAAGTTTATCCGCCTGCTTTATATATTTTCCGAACCTGTCAATAAGCCTTTTTTCAACTGAAGGAGGCAGTTCTCCGTCCATTTTTGTTTTAATTATATCCGATATATGAACACTCTCATTTTTTAAATCTTCATTGAGCCTTTTAATTTCATCAAAACCTATTTTTGTATCAAAAATAATGTTTTTCACGTTTATTTCCGCGGTTTCTATTTTTTTTGCTATCCTTACCTCATCTTCTCTTTTTTCAAGAAGAGGAACTTTTCCCATTTCATGCAGATACATCTGAACAGGATCAGCGGAAAAACTTTCATTATCCAGAAAATCAACTTCCTCGGTTTTTTCCACGGCTTTAATTTCCTGCCTTGCCGCACTCCCTTCTTCTTTTATCTCAATATCAGCTTCCTCCATAATATTAAGCATTTTATCTATATCTTCCACTGACGTAAAATCTGCGGGGAGCTTGTCATTAAGCTCTTCATAAGTTAAAAAACCCTTTTCTTTTCCTTTTTTTATAAGTTCCTGAACTGCCGGCATTTTTTTCATGTTTTTACTCACTTACTTCTCCTCTCTGAGCCGTTTTTTTCTGCAATATCTGTTTTTGCAGTATAAGTTTTTTTAATTCCTCAAAATCTCCTTTTTTTTCTGCCTGTGTTATCTCCTGCTGCAGCTGTGAAAGCGAAGCGGTCGTTTTTTCATTTTTTATCCTGAAAAAACAATCATCCGCGGCTTCCATCAGTTCTTCATCTATATTTTTCTTTCGGTATTTTTCCTCACCCGCAGCCAAAACCGCCGCGATCAGCGCGGATACTTTCTCATTGTCAATATATTCTGACTGCAGTTTTTCAAGTATATTCCCGGTTTTTTCACGAAAATATGTTTCTGTTTTCTTTATTATTTCCGCATAAAGCGGATTTTTAAAATCATCATAACTTATTTCCATAAGATTCCGCCTGCTGAATATATGCCTTAAAACCAGCGCACCTTCATCTTTATTCAGCGAACTTATTGTTATATTAAGTATTATTTTTTCGGCAAGTTCTCTTCCTTTTTCCGAAAATCTGTTATACTCATCAATAGCTCCCGGAAGATCCGAAACAGCGCCGTTTTTAAGCTTCATATAACTGCGCACCACATCCTCTGAAATTCTGAAAATCTCCGCGGTTTTTTTCACTGCATCATTTATAATAACAAGTCCGGGAGCTTTTCCTATTACTCCGGCCGCTTCTTTTACTGCTTTTTCCTTATAATGGGGATTTTTGATATCACCTGCGTTTTTAAGTTCTTCCAGAAAAAACTCCGTAAACGGCAGCGCTTTTTTTATCTCGTCTTTAAATCTTTTAACTCCGAATTTTTCTATGTATTCATCCGGATCCTTTGCAGCATCAAGAACCGCGACACGGCAGTCAATGCCGTTTTCAAAGCATATTGCACCTGCTCTTTTGGCGCCCGCAATGCCCGCGGCATCGGAATCATACATAATCACTGCTTTTTCAAAGAACCGTTTTATCAGTTTTGCCTGATCATTTGTCATTGCCGTTCCCAGCGATGCGGCAGTATTTTTTATACCCCTGCTGCACAAAGCAATAGTATCCATATAACCTTCTGTAATGATCACAAAACCGTCTTTTTCACGTCTTGCATTATAAAGGTTGTAAACATTTCTTCCTTTTACATATAAAGCCGTTTCTTTTGTATTTATATATTTCGGAACTGAATCATCCAGGACTCTCGCACCGAATGCAACCGGCTCTCCGTTTACGTTCAAAATAGGAAAAATCAGCCTGTTCCGGAATATATCATAAGCGCCTCTCTCATTCTTCGCGCACAGCCAGGACCTTATAATATCATCATCCTTGTGTCCCTTTTCTTTCAAAAAACCATAGAGCCCGTTTCCGCGGGGTGCATATCCTATTTTAAATATTTCGGCTGTTTCCGGCGTTATGCCTCTTTGTTTTACATATTCTTCTGCTGCAGTATTTTTTTCAAGCATCCGGCGGAAAAACTTAAGCGCATCGCGGTTAACCGCAAGTATTTTTTCCCGTTCATCAAATTTCGATTTGTCAGCAGGCGCATAATTAAGCTCTATACCTGCTTTTCCCGCAAGAAACCTTACACTCTCCACAAAGGTCATGCCTTCGTGCTTTTGAAGAAAAGAAAAAACATTGCCGCCTGCTCCGCATCCAAAACAGTTAAAAATCTGTTTTTCGGGGCTCACTACAAACGATGGTGTCTTTTCCTGATGAAAAGGACACAGCCCTTTCATATTGCTTCCTGTTTTTTTCAGCTCCAGATATTCAGATATAAGATCAACTATATCAACCGCATTTTTTATTTCTTCTATTTTTTCCGGTGAGATCAAATTATTTCACCTGATTTTGCTTTTTTAATAAGTTCTCCGATAACTTCCACAAGTTTTTCATCATCCTGCAGAGTTCTGGCCGCAGGACCCTTCATTTTCATTCTTTTTTTACCGCGCAGAGCCTTTTTAAAGATATGGGCCCTTTCCATATTTATTTCAATATCGGCTCCGGATAAAATATCTCCTTTATGCCCGACTATTGTCACGCCTTTGCCTGAAAGAATATGAGCAAGCCCTGAATCTCCGGTTATGCATATATCGTTTTTCTCGGCAAGATTCATTATCTTTATATCCGCTTCCTGGGGCCTGTTGTCAACCAGCACGAGTTCAGCTTTTCCAATACCGGGTTTTTCTGTGTAATGAGCAATACTTGTTACTATTATTATTCTTATTCCGTTTTTTTCCGCCAATGCAGCTATATCCTCTTTTAACGGCGCGGAATCCCCGTCAATAATTATTTTCATTTTCTTACAAACCGTTTAAACCCGGATGTCTCGTATATTTTAAGTTTTCCGTTTTTTCTTTCCACTTCATCAAGCATGAGATTCATACCCAGCGTATCCGACGATATATGCCCGGCCAGAACCACATTCATATTTATTTTTTCCAGTTCTTTTTTATGCTCGGGGGAAAAATGCATTCCAATTACGGTATCCACCCCGGAATTCAGAAGTTTTTCATATATTTCTTTTGGACCGGATGTTCCTCCTGTCATATCAACCATCGCCTTTTTGACTTTTCTGTTTTTACCGCCTACAAGAACAGCGGGCGGATTTCCTCTTTTTGCCGCTTCTTTATATTCAGGCTCCTGCATAAGCATATTAATTACATCTCCGAGCGTAAAAATATTTTTTTGATCTATTTTTTTCTGAAGATAAGAGGCTACGCAGTTGTCTGCAAAAGTATGCATATTCAAAAGCGGAATGTCAAGCAGCCGCGCCGCGTCAGCGGTTCTGTAATGATTTGATGCAGCAACTTTTTCACCGACTTCCTTCATTCTTTTTTCAAGGAGCCCCTGTGATGCGGATATTGCAACGCCGAATGAATTAAATATATCCGCCTGCATATCCATAACATCATAAAATCTCGCGTATGCCATACCTTCCGGATGATGCGCTATCACCGCGTCAATTTTTTTTCCTTTTTCCGACAGACGGTCGGCAAGCAAAAGCTCCCCTACTTCCATATCTATACCCACAAGAACAGATCTTATCTCTTTTCCGTTGTCATACAGTATTCTTGAATCCGCGTACGGATTGGTAAGTTTTTCTTTATCATAATATATTTTTTCTTTTTGAGGCATATATTCATATTTTTTATTTTCGGTTTTCAGATATGCTTTTACTTCTTTAACGCCTCTGGGATCATTCTTTATCCCGTACTCTACCGCTGTTTTATAAAACTGCTTGAGCTTCATTATGCAGACTCCTTTGCTTTTTTACCCGTATTAATCCGGTTTTTGCCTCTTTTTTCCATTACAGAAACATACGCGCTGTTTTTTATCCAGAAACGCCAGTTTTTTTCAAGTCCCTTTTTTATTCCTATTCTCGGCCCGCTTTTTATGGCAAATTCCTCTTTTTTTCCTTCGGCAATATACAGTTCATTTCCCAAAAGATCAATCCCGTTATGGATCCTTCCTATTCCGATTGCCTGCGTCAATTTCCCCGGCCCATTAGTCAGATTTTTCAGCGGCTGATCCCTGAACCTTTGCATTAATCCAATACCCGCAACCGGTTCACAGGCTCTTATTAAAACAGCTCCCGGCCTTCCTTTTTTTTCCGTTACAATATTAAAAAGATAATGGCTGCCGTAACAAAAATAAACATATGCGGCGCCCGGGGGTCCGAACATTATTTTATTGCGCGGGGTGATCTTTCTGCAGGCATGGCTCCCCGGATCGTCCGTTCCTGTATATGCTTCTGTTTCAACGATTTTTGCGGTTATTACTTCGCCTTTGTATCGTCTTACGATATATTTTCCAAGAAGCTGTTTCGCCGCCGCTGCGGTTGATGTTTCAAAAAAAATTTTTGTGAGTTTTTTCATCCATGTTCTTTCAGGATAAAATCTTTTTTACCGCTTCGTTTACCGCACTGCCGTCGGCTTTTCCTTTTACCTTCGGCATAACAAACCCCATTACTTTACCCATTTCTTTCATGGACGAAGCGCCTGTTTTCTCTACGGCATCCCGCACTATATCTTCTATTTCTCTGTCTGAAAGCTGTTTGGGAAGATAAGATTCCAGTACTTCCATTTCTTTCTTTTCATTTTCCGCAAGATCCTGCCGCCCCCCGCTTTCAAAACTTTTGATGGATTCCTTATGTGATTTTACCAAAGAAAAAATAACCGCTTCCAGCTCTTCGTCTGAAAGCGGTTTTCCCTGCTTGATCTCTTTATTTTTAGCAGTACTTTTTATCTGGCGCAAAGCAGCGGTTTTTTCCTGCTGTTTTGTTTTTAAGGATGTTTTGAGGTCTTCGTTGATTTTTTCCTGGAGACTCATTTCATTACCTTAATTTTTTCTTTTTCCTTTTTTTATTGGCTGCCCACATCTTCTGTTTTCTTTTCACAGACGGAGGATCATAATATTCTCTTTTTTTCATTTCCTGAAGAATACCTGCATCCTGTACTTTTTTCTTGAAGCGTTTCATTGCTTCATCAAGACTCTCATTGTCTTTCAGCATTATTTCTGCCATAATAAAAATCACACTCCTTAGAGAAATTTTGAGAGTTTCAGACGTATTTTAAACAATTATACAGACCGGATAGGTGTTTGTCAATTAAATTTATAAAAAAATATAGTTTTTATATTGTTTCGTTTTATGAAACATTATTTCCTCTTTTAATTAACTATATTAAGACTTTATGTCTGAAGTATTTTTATCTTCAATCCTTATCCTGAATGTCTTAAACTCTGTGCTTAAAAGCATCTTTATAACAAATATTGAAACAAATATTCCTATAGCCATTCCCGCAAAACCCGCGGCTGTCTGTATAATCTCCATAGACGCACCCATTACCCTCATAACAAAACCTATTACAAACCCCGCGGCTCCGCCGCCCAGTATACCTGCCAGCATTGCCCTCCATGTAAAATACCACCATGCCCTGAAAGCCTGATACCACGAAACTTCCTGTTTTTCCATAACTGCCTCCCTTTTATTTCTGTTTTTTATTTAAAAGAACAAAAAAGCAAAAACACCCTGTTCCACGGACCATCCGGATGAAATAATATCACCTGCTGCATCCACTTCCCAGGCATATTTATATCCTGCCCGATAACCTGCATAAAGACCATTTATGTAAGGTATTTTTACTTCCAGATCCGTAAAACGGTGTATAACCTCATATTCTCTTGAATAAATATCATAATCCGGCGTCTGTCTTATGGTCTGAGCAAATAATAAACCGCTGTTATATCTTAAATTTTCCGTTATTTTCATATTATAATATACAGGCGCTGCCGTATATTTAAGATAATTTTTTTCAGAAAATTCTTCGGTTTTAACGCCGGGATTACCTTCCCAGGATACAGAAAACTCTGAAAATGTTTTTACGTTCCACCAGTGCCGCAGTGCAATGCCTTCATTATTGTAACCTATGCCTATAGCAAAAAGATTCATACCTGTAAACACAAAAACCACAGTAAACATTAATCGTTTCATAATCCGGCTCCTTTTTTAAAAAAATATATAGTTAAAATTAATTATTCTTATCCATAATTAATTAAAAATGTATTGTCCCTGAAACAACTTTTTCTATATGCGGATATGACGAATAAGTTGCCATTACCCTTATATTTGTATTATATTTTTTGCCTTTTATAAACTGCAGTATATATTCAGCAGGTATCTGCCAGGATATTGAATTCCTGCCCGCTTCAAGCGCGAGTTTTTTACATACATATATCTTTTCATTTTTATCAATTTCTATTTCTATCGTAATATAACTTTTCTCCGTAAGAAAAAAATCATACTGCACCGCATCAATAATATCTGTTTCTATTTTTTTCACTTTAAAATCCTTTACATCGCTGCCGATCCAGAAATACTGCGCTGATTCCCTGTCAGACACCACAACCTGTCCATAATGCTTATAAATAGCTATTCCGGCCGGTCTTTCAAACTGATATTCTTTTGTCCCATAACTTCCAAATTCCGTTATAAAATCCAGATTTGGAGAAAATTTATATATTTTTGAGTTCATATTGTCAACAACATAAATATTTCCGTAATAATCCATATCCAATGTTGTAAGGTAAACCCTGCGGCCAAGCACCTCTTCGATCCTTACGGCCCTTACAAGATTTCCTTTAAAATCAAACTTCTGTATTCTATTGTTATTTCCGTCTATTAAATAAATAAAATCCTGTTTATAACCATTATACCTTTCACCTCTGTCAACAACACATATTCCCTGAGGATTTGAAATGCCTTTATCCGGCCCGATATGCCGGATAAATCCGCCTGACCTTGAAAAAATCTGTATTCTGTTGTTCCCGGTATCGGATACATACAGATTTCCGGCAGAATCAATATCCACATAGCGCGGGGAAAGAAAACATCCTTTTTTATTTCCTTTGCTTCCCAAATTTCTTATAAAACGGATTTCTTTTCCCGTATTAAAAAGCCTGACAATCCTGTGATTTCCCGTATCCGCCACATATATATCACCGTCTTCGTTGCAGGCAATGCCCACAGGAAACATAAATTCTCCGTCACCGCTCCCTTCTTTTCCGAAAACATCAAGCGAATGCATTGATTTATTATAAATTATTTCTGATCTTCCGGAATTAACCCCATAAGCCGTAAGCTGCCAGTCATCTTTTCCCTCATTTATTTTTCCGTAATCAACTTTTAATTTTGTTACATCAACATCCTGCGGATTTGAAAAAAAAGTTTTATTGCCCAGAAAAACTTTCAGCCAGAATGCCGTGCCCCTGTTTATTCCAAACGGTGTATGCCAGAAAGAAGGATATGTAAGAGTTGTGGGCCTGTCATAAACTGTCTGTTTTTCATTTTCCGCCGCGCCTGCGCCGGGAAATAAACCCAGTACAAAAATAAAAACAGCCATTGCTGTTTTTACTGCGGCAGGTATTTTTTTCTTTCTTTTTATTTTTTTACTGAAATACATTTTCTCCGCCTGTTCTTAAAAATTTTAATATTTCCAGCTGAGCATAAGGTTTGCGTTGCCTTCATAAATACCACCCTGTATATCTATTTCCGGACGCTCTGCCGCTGTCTTTCCGGCTAAAGTACCTATTGCCGCCCCTATAAGCACATCAGAAAGCCAGTGTTTGTTCTTATAAACCCTTGCCAGGCCGACAAGCGCCGCGGCCGGATATGTTATATGTCCTATATCATACTGATCGCCCACTACAGATGCCCAGGCAAAAGCAACCGCCGTATGCCCCGACGGCATGGACATATCATCAAACGTAAAAAGATTATATATATACGGATTATCCGCAACAGACGGCCGGCTCCTTCCGGCTGTCATTTTTATGCCATAGGCTACTGTTCCGGCTATGGCTATTGCCTCAATAACTTTTTCAGCTGTATCTTTTTCTTTTTCACCGCCGAGAAAGAAAAAAGAATTTGCGGCCAGCACAAATATCCCGTCCCCGAAATAATTTGCGCATTCAAATGTATTTTTCCAGAAATCATTTTCAAGCCCCTGTATGCTTTCAAGCATCCATTTGTCATTTTTCATTATACCATAAGAAATAAGAGCAATCCCTGATACAGTTATTGCTGTTGAAGCGGGATTATCCGCCATAATACTTCCCATATCCGCAAAACCTTCAAAAAATATCCGGTCAAAAACCGTTTCCTGCGCATTTGCATTTGGAATAAAAACAATAATAACAGCCAACAGTATAATTTTTTTATAAAACAGCCTTTTCATTTATTCTCCTGCTTTTTTGCTTTATAAAACATTTCAGCGGTAAAGCCCTTTTTCCTCTATATATTCCCAGACTTTCTTCCCTGTTTCTTCCTGCATGTTTTCGCCGCTGCGTATTCTTTTTCTGATATCGCTTGATGAAATATTAATAAGTTCATTATCCATCCACAGCATTGATACTGCTTCGGGCACTGCTTTAATTACTTTTTCTTTGGGAAATTCCTGCCTTTTATAAACAATAAATTTCATCAGCCTGATAAGTTTTTCTGATTCTTTCCATGTTTTGATGCCGTAAAAAGCATCCGAACCCATCAGATAATAAAATTCAGTATCCGGAAACTCCGTCATAAAAAATCTCACCGTATCTATGGTATATGACACTGTTTTTCTATTTAATTCATATTCTGATATTAAAAACGAAGGTTCTCCGGATATGATCCTTTTCACCATTTCTTCCCGGTGAGCTGCTTTTATAACATCAATACCGTTTTTATGAGGCGGAAGAAACGACGGCACAAAAAATACTTTATCAAGTCCGTGTTTTTTCATTGCTTCTTTGGCAAGCATAAAATGCCCTATGTGAGGCGGATTAAATGTTCCTCCGAAAATTGCGGCTTTTTTTACTTTATCCACGTATATGCCCGCTTCCCAGTATTATATATTTTTCGGAAGTCAGCCCTTCAAGCGCCATGGGGCCCCTTACATGAAGTTTCTGGTTTGAAATGCCCATTTCCGCGCCCAGGCCGAACACATTTCCGTCGGTAAATCTGGTTGACGCGTTTATATAGCAGGCCGCTGAATCAACCTCGTTTATAAAACGCATTCCATCTTCATAACTTTCCGTTACTATAGCATCCGAATGATGCGACCCGTATCTGTTTATATGTTCCACAGCTTCATCAAGCGATTCAACAATCTTTATTGAAAGTATGAGATCCAGATATTCCGTTTCCCAGTCTTTTTCGCCGGCCTCAATTATATCATTTAATATCATCCGTGTTTTTTCACAGCCGCGCAGTTCTACACCGGCTCTGTCAAAAGCTTCTTTTGCCGCAGGCAGAAATTTCTGAGCTATATCATTGTGCACAAGCATTGTCTCCATTGCGTTGCAGACACCCGGCCTCTGGGTCTTTGCGTTATATGCTATATCAACCGCCATTTTTACATCCGCATCCCTGTGTATATAGGTGTGACATATTCCCGCATCGTGCCTGATAACAGGTATCACAGCTTTTTCCTCTACGGTTTTAATAAGGTCATACCCACCGCGCGGTATTATGACATCAACATACTGTTTCATTTTCAGCAGGCAGTTCACGGCTTCCCTGTCTGTATTTTCTATAAGCTGAACCGCGTTTTCGGGAATCCCTGCTTTTTTTATACCTTCCTTTACCGCGGCAATTATTATTCTGTTTGAATTGACGGCATCCGAACCCCCTCTTAAAATTACAGCATTTGAGGATTTTATCGTAAGCGCCGAAGCTTCTATGCATACATTCGGCCTTGATTCAAATATAAACCCCACAACCCCAAGAGGCATTCTCATTTTTCCGACTTTCAGGCCGTTTTCAATAACCGACATTCCGGTTATTTCTCCTACAGGATCTTTCAGGCCTTTAACATCCGAAAGGACCTTTATCATCCCGTCTATACGCTCATTGTTCAGGATGAGCCTGTCAATAAAAGCATCTGAAAGACCTTTTTTCCGCCCTGCTTCAATGTCTTTTTTATTTTCACTGATTATCCCGCTGCGTCCGGCTTCTAGAGCCGATGCAATCTCTTCCAGAGCCCTGTTTTTTTTCAGGGATGAAGTTTTCACCATAAGATGCGAGGCTTCTTTTGCTTTTTTTCCTGTATCATAAACATACTCTTTTATATTCATACGCGCCTCCGTTAAAACTTATTTAAAAAAAATCCGATATAATACTGTTGGACACGGGCATCCCTTTCATTGAAATACAAACACCGCTCTTATCCGCCATTAGATGCCCTGTTCCGGCGTATTTTTTTATTATACTACTATATTTTTCTTCAAAATCAAAACCAAATCTTTCCCGGAAATTTTCATATAATATACCGGCTGTTGTGCGCAGTTTCAGCATTATATACTCTTTTTCCATGGTTTCAGTATCCGGTGTTTCCGAAAATCCGGCCGGATCTTTGTTTTCTTTTATTCTTTTTATATATTCATCAATATCTTTTACATTTGTGCGGCGCACACCGTTAAAATAAGAAGAAGCCGACACACCCAGCCCTATATAACTGCCGCTGTTCCAGTAATTCAGATTATGCAGACATTCGCTTCCGGGAACAGCGAAATTTGAAATTTCATACTGCCTATATCCCTTTTTTTCCAGCAGTTTCACCCCTTCAAAATACATTTTTTCAACCGTCTTATCATCCGGCAGCGCGGGATTGCGGCGGTAAAACTCCGTATGCTCATATAATGTAAACATATAAAAAGATATATGGGCCGGCTGCAGTTCAGAAGCTTTTTCTATATCTTTTAAAACATCCTCTGGTGTACGCCCCGGTATCCCGTACATAATATCAATATTTATATTTTCAATCCCGGCTTCTTTTAAAAGCGAAAATGCTTCCTTGATTTTTTCGGGTGTATGGGTCCTTCCGAGTATTTTTAATGTTTCACCGTCAAAACTCTGAGCCCCCAGGCTCACTCTGTTTGTATTTGCTTTAAGAACCTTTGCTTTTTTAAATGTAAGAGTATCGGGATTTGCTTCTATTGTAATTTCTTTGAAATTCTTTTTGGCGGAATAAAAAAAAATATTCGCAAAAAGAAAATCAAGCCTGCCCGGATTTAAACTCGTTGGCGTCCCGCCGCCGATAAACAGGGTTTCAGGAGCGATATCAAAATTATTGCAATAATACCGTAATTCATCCGCAACAGCCCCGAGATAATCATCTATATAATAAGGCTTGTCATCAAAACTCACAAAATCACAGTACGGGCATTTATTAATACAGTACGGGATATGGACATAAAGACCTGTCATTTCAAGGCTGAAGAACCGGTTCAGAGTTAAACTTAAAATGTTTTATAATTTTCCATCTTGTAGGAGGCCAGTAAACAACCCATGCTTTTCCTCTCAGATGTTTTCTGTGCAGAAAACCCCAGAATCTTGAATCCGCGGAAAAATCCCTGTTGTCTCCCATAACAAAAAAATGCTCTTCCGGAACGGTCACCGGCCCGAAATTATCCCTGGGGCTTTCATATGCGGAAAAGGTCCTCAGTGAATCTTTTTTATATTTATACGGTTCCTTAAGTTTTTTACCGTTTACATAAACATTTTTATCCCTGATCTCAATTTCTTCCCCCGGCAGACCCACACATCTTTTTATAAACATAAGTTTTTCATTTACAGGATACCGGAATATTACAACGTCTCCTCTTTCAGGATCCTTAAATCTTGCTTTTGTGGTATCTTCCCACGGTATATATGTTCCGTATATAAATTTATTTGCGAGAATATGATCCCCTATCAAAAGTGTGTCTTCCATTGATGAAGTGGGTATTCTGAAAGCCTGAAGAATAAATGTTCTTATAACAATGGCGATAAGAATGGCTTCAAACGCCGGTTCGACCCAGTCCCTTATTTTATTGTCTTTTGGAAGTTTAAAAAGAAAAACAACAACCAGTTCACCAATGCATAAAACCGCAAACAGCCCCCAGAATATCAGTTCAGTTGTTTCAAGGCCGCCTGACACAATAACAAAAATAATAAACAGAAAAAATATAATACTGCTTGCTGCTATAGCCGCATAACCGGCTCTGTCAATTTTCATATATTACCCCGCTTCATTTTTTTTACTGTTAACACTTTATAATCATTGTTTTTAAAAAGCAAGCATAAAAATTCTTTCCCGTTGACATTTACCGCTGTAAATGGTATAAAAAATTTGTTTTATGCATCTATTGACTATTCATTTATCAAGTACGGAGTTTGTAAAATTATGATTGTAAAAAAAATAAGGGATTTTCTTAAAATTGCGAGTGAAAAAGCGCTGTCGCCTGTTATTATTGTTTTAAACAAAACAGGAATAACGCCTAATTTTATTACATGGACGGGCTTTTTCATCAATGCCGCAGGCGCTTTTTTTATATTCAGCGGGGAATTCTTAACAGGCGGATTCATAATTCTTTTCGGCAGTCTTTTTGACCTTCTTGACGGTGCTCTGGCCCGTCAAATGAACAAAAAAACAAAATTCGGCGGTTTTCTGGACTCTGTAACCGATCGTCTTTCAGAAGGAGTCTTATATCTTGCACTTCTTGTTTATTACGCTGATTCCGGAAACATCACCGGAACCATACTCTGCTATACAGTGATGTTCTCTTCTTTTCTTGTAAGTTACATCAGAGCAAGAGCAGGAGGGCTGAAAATAGACTGTGCCGCCGGTATTTTTACGCGGTTTGAACGTATGACCGTCATTATAGCGGGGCTTGTACTGAATTATGTAATTATTGCCTTGTGGATAATTGCTGTTCTTTCAATAATAACTGTTATTCAGCGGTTTATGCTTGTCAACGAACAGGCAAAATCATAAATAATTCATAGTTTTCAAGGAGGAAATTTCAGATGGGAAAAGTAAAAATCGCAATTGCAGGTATGGGAAACTGCGCATGGTCGCTTATGCAGGGGCTTGAGTTTTACAAAAACGTAAATGACAGTGCTTTTGTACCGGGTCTTATGACCGCAAATCTGGGAGGCTACAGGATCAAAGACATAGAGCTTGTGGCTGCTTTTGATGTTGACAAAAACAAAGTGGGAAAAGACGCAAAAAACGCGCTTGAAAGCTATCCCAACAACACCATTGAATTTGCCAAACTTACAAAAACAGGAATCACCGTAAAACGCGGCCCTACGCTGGACGGTATAGGCAAATATTACAGCGAAGTCATTACTGAATCAAAACAAATACCGGTAAACGTTGCGGAAGAACTTAAGAAATCAAAAGCAGATGTTCTTATAAGTTATCTGCCCGTGGGCTCGGAAGAAGCAACAAAATATTACGCACAGGCATGTCTTGATGCCAAAGTCGCCTTTGTAAACGCAATACCCGTTTTTATCGCTTCAAATAAGGAATGGGCGGCAAAATTCAAGAAAGCAGGTGTTCCGATTATTGGTGACGATATAAAATCGCAGGTCGGCGCAACCATCGTACACAGGGTTCTTACCGAGTTATTCGGAGACAGAGGCTGCAGGATCCTTAAAACTTATCAGTTGAATTTCGGCGGCAATATGGATTTCAAAAATATGCTTGAAAGAGAAAGACTGCACAGCAAGAAAATATCAAAAACAAATGCGGTTCTTTCTCAGATGCAGAACGAAATAGACGATAAAGCGGATGTTCACGTGGGTCCATCGGACCATATTCCCTGGCTTCTTGACAGAAAATGGTGCCATATAAGAATAGAAAGCGAAAACTTCGGCGAAGTTCCTCTGAATCTGGAACTAAAACTTGAAGTATGGGACTCCCCGAACAGCGCGGGTGTCATAATAGACGCTTTAAGATGCGCAAAAGTAGCAAAAGACAGAAAAATCGGCGGTATTCTTGAAGGGCCGGCCGCTTATTTTATGAAAACCCCTCCTAAACAATTCAGGGACTCAGTAGCCAAATCAATGGTTGAAAAATTCGTGGGGCTTAAAAAAACAAAAAAGAAAACAACAAAAAAGAAAAAATAAATGTATGGTTTTCTGAAATTTTCAAAAATTATACTGGGAAATATCCCGCGTAAAGCGGGATATTTCCTTTTTGAAACAGCAGCGCTTTTTTTATATCGCTTCTCAAAAAAAAAACATATTCTACGCAGAAATCTTGCATATGTTTTAAAAAACACCGCTCCCTCTGCTTCTTTGCTGAAAACCGTATATAAAAATTACGCACGGTACTATTTTGATCTTTTTCAGAAAAAAGAAACCATTCTTAAAAATATTGATGGATCCGGATTTGCCTCCTATAAGCCGGAAATAACCTCGCGCCTAAACGCAAAACAAGGTGTCATAATTATATCAATGCACGCCGGCAACTGGGACGCCGGCGGGCCTTTTTTGTCTTCATATTTTCCGGGAAAAATAAATGTGGTGGTCGAAGAACTTTCTCCCTCTTTTTTCCGATGGTTCACGGAAACAAGAAATGAATGGGGCGTTAATATTATACGCTCTACTGACATAAAAAAAATGATAAAAGTATTAAACAACGGAGAGCTGCTTGTACTTGCTGCTGACCGCGACCTTGAAAAAAACGGATATAAAATGGATTTTTTCGGTAAAAAAGCCTATATCCCCTCAGGTCCGGCTAAACTTGCATTAATGACAAATTCCTTAATAATAATAGGAAGTATGTTCCGGGCATCTGAAAATCATCTGCAGTATAAACCGGTTTTTGCGGAAAAAATGTTAAATGTTGACAAACACGCAAAGAATGAGGAAAATACATTGAAACTTACGCGGCAGATGATTTATGAAATGGAGAAACTGCTGAAAATGCATCCGGAACAATGGTGTATGCTTCAGAATATATGGGTTGCGGAAAAAAATAAAAATACGGAAAGAGGCAGTTATGAGAAAAAAAACCTTTCATAAAATCGCTATAGTAACACCTTACTACTATCCGCTTTACGGAGGTGTGCAGGAATATGTCTATCATCTGAAAAAAGAATATAAAAATATGGGCTATCTTGTAAAAGTAATTACCGGAGGTTTCACAAACGGCAAAGCCAAAACCTCGCGCGATGAAAAAGATGTCATCCGGCTTGGACACGGAGTGCCTTTCAAAGTAAACGGCTCAACAGGAAGAATAATACTTATACGCCGCGGTGAAAAAGTTAAGCAGGCCCTTGCCAAGCATAAATTTGATATAATACATATGCAGGAGCCTTTTGTGCCTTTTTTATCACACGATATAATAAAATATTCTGACTCTGTTAATATCGCCACTTTTCACGCGAATTTCGACTCCAATCTCTGGTACAAATGTTCTTCCGGCTTTATTGCTCCGCTTTGGGGAAAACTTCACGGTAAAATAGCGGTTTCCCCTTCCGCAAAAAGCTCCATAACAAAATATTTTCACGGCCCTGACATAGAAATAATACCGAACGGCGTTGATATAAACCGTTTCTGCTCAAAGGGCCCGAAAATAGAAAAATACAACGATGGTAAAATAAATATACTTTTTACGGGCAGAATAGAAAAGCGAAAAGGCCTTATATATCTTATAAAAGCATTTAAACAGCTTAGGGAAAATTATAACAATATACGCCTGATAATTGTAGGCAAGGGCCCACTCGGCAAAAAACTTATGCAGTACTGTAAAGCACACAATATTCCGGATATTCATTTTGAGGGTTTTGTATCAACAAACGCCCTGCCGTGTTATTACAGAACATCCCATATATACAGCTCCACCGCTCTTTTCGGAGAGTCATTCGGCATAGTGCTTTTAGAAGCCATGTCCGCCAGACTTCCTGTAATTGCCTTTAATATAAACGGTTACAATGATGTTGTGGCAAATCTTGAGGACGGACTTCTCGCAAAACCGCGTGATGTACACGATCTTTATGAAATGTTTGAACTTCTTTTAAGGCATCCGGAAATAATGCGGGAACTGGGAACAAACGGAAGAAGAAAAGCCAAAAGACTTTCATGGGAAAATATAGCTAAAAAAAACATAGCGTTTTACCATGAAATATGGAAAAAAAACAACCGCAGATCAGTGAAAAAATAATGTATTATCTGCTGAAAGTTTTGGTTTTTCTTATAACGCTTATCCCTCTTAAATTTCTTTATTGGGCCGGCGCAGCCGCAACATCAATTGTTTTTATGCTGTGGAAAGAAAAAAGGGATAATGTATATAAAAACTACAATATAATTCTCTCAAAAAAATTCGGAAGACCCGCACGCCCCGAAGAAATAAAAAACGTCATGAAACAGAATTTTAAAAATTATGGTATGTTTAACGCGGAATTTCTTTATCTGAATAAAATGGTAAAAAAAGGAATGGTTCCTGAAATGCGGAATAAAGAAACTATCAACACCGCTCTTTCAAAAGGCAAAGGCCTTGTTATGTGCACGCTGCATTTTTCCAACTGGGACATTGCGGGTCTGGCCATATCCGGCCATTATGATAATGTATGCGCCATTGCAGATGATCTGGGCGGCGGATATTCAAGATTTATACAGGAAACACGCGGAAAATACGGCATAAAAGTCATTCTTCCAAACAAAAACCTGAAAGACGCATACCGCTGTCTTAATACAAACGGGATTTTAAATATTCTTGTGGACAGACCGGTTTCCCGCGCCGATAAAAGAGGCGTTGAAGCGGAGTTTTTCGGCAAAAAAACTTTTGTTGCAGGCACTGCAGCCGCAATTGTTCTGAAAACCGGAGCCGAAGTAATGCTCGGATGCGCCGTAAGAGACAAAAATAAATTCTACGGCAATCCGGGGAAAATAATTGACTTTAAACCATCAGGGAACTATAATTATGATATACAGATTTTAACGCAAAAAATACTGAATGAATCGGAAAAACTTATTATGAAATTTCCCGAGCAATGGTATATGTTCAGGGATTTCTGGAAAAAATAATTTTTCAAGAACATCTTTGTTCCTTTTTTATTCAAAAATAAACCGGAGTTTATTATGACTGAAAATACAACTGTACAGAAAAATAAAAAAAGAGGCCGTTTCACACAGCCGCCTCCCGCAGGGCACGTCGTAAATGAATATATGGAATTTATACCTCAGAATACACTGCATGGTTACGGAAAAATAGATTATCATATACATACATCCATCGGTGATGCCATAGATAAACCGGAGGATATTATTGATTATGTAGAAAAAGAAACAGATCTTGATCTGATAGCAATCACGGACCACGATCAGATAAAAGGCGCGGCCAGAGCCAAAAAATACGCCGAAGACAGCGGCTGCAGAATAAAAGTTATAATAGGCGAAGAAGTTTCAACATTAAAAGGGCATCTTATAGGGCTTTTTATGAAAAAAAGAATAAAAAGATATACGGGCCTTGCTGATACCCTTAAAGAGATACACGCGCAGGGCGGCATTGCAATTGTTCCGCATCCTCTTTCCTGGCTTACAACTTCAGTCGGGCAGCAGGCTTTTAAATCAATAATGAGCCATAAAGATCCTGATGTTTATTTTGACGCAGTTGAACTGATAAATCCGGCTATAGCAGGCAAAATAACCGACTCAAAAGCACAATCAGTAAACAAACAGCTGTGGAAACTGTCTGTAACAGGCGGGTCTGATTCACATTCCAAAGAAGGTATCGGCGATGCTTATACGCTTTTCCCGGGTAAAACCGAAGAAGATTTCCGCCGGGCAATAAAAGAACATAAAACTTTTTATGGCGGCAATTATTGGACCTTCAAAAACCACTGGGACCTTTTGGTTGAAAAAGTAAAAAGATTTAAAGTTTTCTGAATCAGCCTTTTTTCATGATTTTTTTTATATATTTTTTGGCATATATGAAAATAACATGTTATAATTATAACTGATAAATTAAAATGAGAGGACGTGTAGAATGAAATTACCGGAACTAAAAATTGGAAATTTAAATATTTATCCGCCTATAGTACAGGGCGGAATGGGTATTAAAATATCCATGGAAAAACTTTCCTCTGCGGTCGCAAACTGCGGAGCAGTAGGAACAATATCCGCTGCAATAAAAAGCGACAGAATAAAAGACAGAAAAAACATAGAAGCTCATATGGCGGCGGATGTCACAGAGCTTGCCTCACATTTAAAAATGGCAAAATCAATGACAAAAGGCATAATAGCCGTTAATATTCTGGTTGCCTTAAGCAGTTATGCCGCTTTTGTGCATACATCATGTGAAAACGGCGCTGATATTATTTTTTCAGGCGCGGGCCTTCCCATGAATCTTCCGTCGCTTGTAAAAGGTTATGACACAAAAATAGCTCCTATTGTATCTTCAGGGCGGGTTGCTGAACTTATAACAAAAACATGGATAAGAAAATATAACCGCATTCCCGACGCAATAGTTATTGAGGGGCCGCTAGCGGGCGGACATATAGGTTTCAGTTATGATGATTTAAAATCGGATGCAGCGGCGCCAAAACTTGAAGATCTTCTCGGCGATGTTTTAAAAGTTGCGGATAAATACGAAAAAGAAACCGGAGTAAAAATACCCGTAATAGCCGCAGGCGGTATTTTTGACGGAAAAGATATAGCAAAGTTCATAAAACTCGGAGCATCAGGGGTCCAGCTCGGCACGCGTTTTGTCGCAACAGAAGAATGTGATGCCGACGATGCTTTTAAACAGGCTTATATTAAAGCAAAAGCCGATGATATAATTATTATAAAAAGCCCTGTAGGTATGCCCGGAAGAGCCATTAAAAATGATTTTCTAAAAAGAGCCGCAAAAGGTGAAGTTGATTTTAAATGCAATTATCTATGCCTGAAAACATGCAAACCCAAAGAATCCCCTTATTGCATCGCGGATGCGCTTACAAACGCCGCTATGGGTGATCTTAATGAAGGTTTTGCCTTTGCCGGATCCAATGTTGATAAAGTAAATAAAATAGTAACGGTAAAGGAACTTATAGATGAGTTGACCGCCGAGGCGGAAAAAGAGCTGTCAAAAGCTTAAGTTATTTAAAACCGCGCAGCTGCTTTGCTTTTCTGTCATACATCCAGGCTTTAATATATCGTCCTGCTTTTCTGTATATTTCCGCTCCTATTGTGTAAACACTGCTGTATTCCGGATCTGCTTTTTCAGCCTGCTCAATATACCGGACAGCTTTCTTATACTTTTCTCTGCCTGCTTCATATGATGCTGCAAATAAAAGAGCTTTTGCATCCTTTGGATTTATCCGGAGTCCTTCTTTTATCAGTGTAATACCCTGTTCAACATCCCCTTTATCTATATAATAAGACCCCAAAAGAGTGTAATTTTCTGCAAAATCCGGCGCTTTTTTTATTCCTTCCTCCAGGATATTTTTGCCTTTCTGATATTCCCCCAGAGAAAAATACGCGTTTCCCCTGTAATAATAAACTTCCGGTATACTGCATTCCGGAAATTTATTGGTGTATTTTTCAATAATATCCACACACGCCTTATATTCTGATTCATCCAGATAAAGTTTTCCGAGGCGTATATACGCTTCAGGTTTTTCAGGATTGTTTTTTATGGAAAAATACCAGCTTTTCGCCGCATTTTCCTTATCACCATAAAAATACAGTATATCGCCTGAATTAATAAAAGTCTCCGCGTTTGACGGATCCCTGCGCAGAACCTCTGTTGTCAGTTTCTCTGCTGTTTTCATGTCTCCATTTTCAAATGCCTCCGCTGCGGCCCGGTTTAATATTTCAGAACCTTTTCTTATATCACCATTTCTTAAATATTCCATTCCCAGCATAGGATATGCTTCTTTTAAGTTTTTATCCATTGAAACCGCCTGTTCAAGAAAAGAAACGGCCCGCTTATCCTTAAGATGATGGTAGACCGCGCCGGTGTACATTACGGCTTTTGCATTAAGTTTATCAAGCATTACCGCCTTTGAAAGATCATCCAGAGCTCTTTCATACTCTTTTCTTTTTAAAAATAATGCCCCCGAAAGAGTATAAAGTTCCGAACTTGAAGGATGTTTATCCAGCCCTTTTTCTATCAGTTCACCGGCTTTTACATATTCACTCTTTTTCATATATTCAAGTATTTTCCCGCAGTAATATTCCTCGGTTTTGGGAGCATTTGACATTCCAAGTGAAATAAATAAAAAAAAGAAAAGAAAAACCGCTGTTTTTTCAATAAAAATACTCTTTCTGATTTTTTTACTGCAGGTCCGGCGGTTTAACATAACCGGCTTTTTCTGACTGTAATTTTTAAGGTTGTTTCATATTCTATAAAAACGTTCATTATAATAACACTATGATCCCATTCTCTTACAGAAACCGATAGATCGGAATCTCTTCCTATGATTTCGCCCTCTGCCATTGCCGTATATGCTTTTCCGTACATTGAAATATACACTCCCGCAAAATATGATTTTCTTCCTTCCGGCTCTTTCACATACATCATTAACATATGCTCCGCAAGCCATCCTTATTCGGCATCTTTTTTTATAACAGGTCTAAAATCCGGTTTTTTAAACAGATCGTATTGTCCGCATTTTTCTTTCAAAAAATTATGGTATAAATACCTTTTTTAAGAGTTTCATTGCTGTAATTTCATTTTTTTCTTCATCATAAAAATAATTTTTGCCTGCTGTTAAATTACAATATAAAACAGTAGTATTTTATAGCTTTTTTTTTTAATGTCAAGAAAAAATAAATTTTGGGCTTAGATAAAATATAAAAATAATTGCTGCTTTTAAAATATTTTAACAGTTTTTGAACTGCCTTTTATAAACTGCGTAATTTATGCGGTTTTCAGGTCTTAAATATTATTTCCCCGTCTTTTTCATCAGCTGTTATACTGCTGCCCTGGATTACCTGGCCCTCCAGAATACGCCTTGCCAGCTCATTTTCAATATATTTTTGAAGAGCTCTTTTCAAGGGACGCGCGCCAAACTGCTCATCATAGCCTTCTGATGCCAGAAAGCTCTTTGCGTTTTCCGTCAATTCAATATTTATTTTACGGGATGAAAGCCTCTGTTTAAGTCCGCGCAGCTGTATTTCCACTATTTCTTTTATATGCTCTCTTAAAAGCCTGTGAAATACTATAACATCATCAAGCCTGTTTAAAAATTCCGGCCTGAAATATTTTTTCAGTTCTGCATTTACTTTCACATTAAAATCAGGATCTTTTTCATCCATTGCGGAAATTACTGATGTTGCGATATTTGACGTAAGAATTATAACTGTATTGGAAAAATCAACTGTTTTACCCTGTCCATCCGTAAGCCTGCCGTCATCAAAAACCTGAAGCAGGATATTAAACACATCCGGATGAGCCTTTTCAATTTCATCAAAAAGTATTACAGAATAAGGCCTGCGCCTTACTTTCTCCGTAAGCTGCCCGCCTTCTTCATAGCCCACATATCCCGGAGGCGCTCCTACAAGCTTTGATACTTCATGTTTTTCCATATATTCAGACATATCATATCTCAGCATTGCATGTTCATCGTCAAACAAAAATTCAGCAAGCGCTTTTGCCAATTCTGTTTTGCCTACCCCTGTGGGCCCTAAAAAAAGAAAAACACCCATGGGTTTTGCTGCATCTGATACGCCTGCACGCGAACGTCTTATAGAATTTGAAACAGCATCTATGGCGCGTTTCTGTCCGACTACTCTTTTTTCCAGACGCTCTTCCATTTTAAGCAGTTTTTGTGTTTCCGCTTCCAGCATTTTTGACACCGGAATACCCGTCCAGTTTGATATAACTTCCGCTATATCTTCTTCTTCAACTTCTTCTTTTAGCAGCCTTTTTTCATTTTCGCCGTAGTTAAGGTTCTTTTCCATTTTTTCCAGTTCTTTTTCCTTTTCCACAAGAATTCCGTATTTTATCTTCGCTGCCTTTTCAAGTTCTCCTTCTCTTTCATGGCGCTCTTCCTGTGTTTTAAGGTCATCGATTTCAGATTTTAGTTTTCTGAGCGTATCAATAGTTTTCTTTTCTTCCTGCCATTTTGCGGCGACCGCGGACTTTTGTTCATTCAGGTCCGCCGCCTGCTTTTCAAGCGATAATATTTTATCGTTAATTTCTGCGGTGCGGGCCTCGTTTTTAAGTCCCTGCTTTTCTATCTCAATCTGCTTTATTTTTCTCTCCAGAGAATCAACCTCTTCCGGCATTGACTCTATCTCTATTTTAATTTTTGACGCGGCTTCATCCACAAGATCTATTGCTTTATCCGGCAGAAACCTTCCCTGTATATAACGAGCCGACAGCTGTGCCGCCGAAATAAGCGCCTCATCTTTTATACGCACCCCGTGATGAACCTCATATTTTTCTTTGATTCCCCGCAATATTGAAACAGTATCCTCTACAGACGGTTCCGGCACCACTACCGGCTGAAATCTTCTTTCCAGTGCGGGATCCTTTTCTATATAAAGCCTGTATTCCTTCAGTGTCGTGGCGCCTATGGCGCGCAGTTCGCCTCTTGCAAGCGCAGGTTTAAGTATATTCGCCGCATCCATTGCGCCATCGGTTTTTCCTGCCCCTACAAGCGTATGCATTTCATCTATAAAAAGTATTATGCTCCCTTCTGCTTTTACAACTTCCTTTACAACCGCTTTAAGACGTTCTTCAAATTCACCCCTGAATTTAGCACCGGCGAGCAGCGATCCTATATCGAGGGCCACAACCTTTTTATTCTTCAGGCCTTCCGGAACATCGCCTTTTACGATCCTGATGGCAACGCCTTCTGCAATTGCAGTCTTGCCGACTCCGGCCTCTCCTATCAGAATAGGATTATTTTTTGTTCTTCTGGAAAGCACCTGCATTACCCTGCGTATCTCACCATCCCTTCCTATTACGGGATCAAGTTTTCCCAGACTTGCCAGTTCAACAAGGTCGCGTCCGTATTTTTTAAGCGACTGATATTTATCCTCCGGCGATGCATCTGTTATCCTGTGCCCTCCTCTTATTTCTTTCATTGCGGCAAGCAGGTTTTTTTCCGTAATACCGGCATCAGCCAGAATACTTTTTTTATCCGCTGCAATCGCCAGAATAAAATGTTCTGTATTTATAAAATCATCTTTAAGCTCCCGGGCTTTTTTCAGAGAATTTTCAAGTATTTTATTAAGTGAATCTGAAATATATATCTGTGATACACCCGATACTTTTGCGGCTTTTTCCAGTTCTGTTTTTGTTTTTTCTTTTAAAAGTTCAATATCAGCGCCTGTTTTAAGCAGTATGTTTTTTGCCGCGCCTTCTTCATCGCTTAATATACTGTACAACAGGTGCTCTTCAGTAATCTGCTGGTTTCCATATTCACCCGCAAGTGTATGAGCATTCTGAACTGCTTCCTGTGCTTTTATTGTCATTTTTTCCATTGGCACCATTTTAGAGCCTCCTTTTTATAACGTATTGTTAATATAATATATGCAATCAGTATGCCGCAAAAAAAAACACTTAGAATTTATCTTTATGCTCCGATTGTTGCATTTTCGTATTTCTTATGTTCTATTTTACAACAGCAATGTTACATTTCAACACATTAAATTTTTATATGTTCCGGTATATAATATTTTTTTTAATACTTTTCATAATTACCGCTGCGGCATGATTTATGCATGTTTTAATTTAGAAATGCCCGGGTAAAAAAAATTATGGAGGTGAGAACAATGAAACTTGCAAAAAGAAACACAGAACCACAGAAAAGAGATGTTTTTGCGGATTTTTTCGATGAATTCTTCACTAATGACCTTCCATCGTCAAAACTGTCCCCCGCAGTTGACATTGTTGAAAACAATGACAACTACATGGTAAAAGCCGACCTTCCCGGAATGAAACAGGAAGACATCAAAATTGAAGTTGATGACGGTGTTTTAAGGATCACCGGCGAAAGAAAACACGAAGAAACCAAAGATGATGAAAAAAGGAAATATCATTATTATGAAAGATCCTATGGTTCGTTTGAAAGAAGGTTTATGCTGCCCAAAGACATAGACACGGAAAAAATTGATGCGAAATATGAGAACGGCGAACTTTCTCTGACGATCCCGAAAACAGAAGCCAAAAAACCAAAAGAAATTAAGATCAAATAATAATAAGTAAGGGCCCTGGTTAAACAGGGCCCTTGCTTATTAAATTAAAACAGAATAATTTATTAAAAATAATCAATAAAAACAGCCGCTGAATTATTCTCTGCCTGCTTCTTTTTAATATAATAAATATCGGCGAAGCATGAAAGTATTTATATGTTACCCAGAAAAAAAAAATTAGAAAAGGTTAATAAACGCCTGATTTTAATATAAATTAATACTTAAATAAAATATACTACAGATATTTTTTTGCTTTTATCCACATTTTTTCCACAATTACCCCCATATTGCACATATATATAAAACCCCTTATTTATAAGGGTTTTTTATTTTTTTCATCCACATTTAATTATAATTTTCACATTAAAGTCGTATAATATTGAGGATTTATTGCATATTGAAACACTTTTTCAGTTGTTATTTTTTTCGGAAAAAAATATAATCTCAGGTTTTAAACCTTTATCTGTTATATTAATAATACCAACACTTGGACCGGAAAATCCCGCGGCAGGGCTTCCGGGATTAAACATAATAATCCCTTCTTTATTATCAATTTCAGCTTTATGCGTGTGCCCGTATATTATTATATCCGGTTTATCCCTTAAAAATTTTTTATGCATTCTTGTTTTTGTGGTCATATGCTTACCCGCACCGTGGCATACTGCTGCCAGATATTTTTCATTTATCTTTATAAGCTCCTCGCCGGAATACCGTATATCAAAAGAATCCATATTTCCTTTTACGCCTATAACAGATGATATTGATTCAAGTTCGGTGATTACTTCCGGGTGCGTAAAATCCCCGGCGTGCAGAATAATATCAGTATTTTTAAAAATATTAAAAATTTCTTTTGGAAGGCCTTCCCCTTTGCCGCTGATATGCGTATCCGACAGCACCCCGATTTTTTCAATATTATTCAGTTTTATCATTTTGATTTTTTCTGAAGCTCCGAAAGAAGATTGGCAAGCTGGCTGTTGTCAAGATTATCCAGTCCTTTGGAAAGAGGATCTTTATCATTTTGAGAATTTTTCTGTTTAAGCGGTTCGCCGCTTTCGGACATCAGTCCGGACGCAACAACATATTTTTTCTGAAGCTCGCCAAGAATTCTGAAAATAAGCTTTGTTTCCGCGGAGGATAACTGTCCCCTTGTTTTATCCTGAATAGCTTTGATCATATTGATTGTCTGGCGGGCATGAGGCAGATTTGCTTTTTTTGACCCGCTTACAAATCTCGGCGCTTCACCCAGCGATATTAAAGCATTCTGATTAAGCATAAGAACCAGATTCATAAAATCTATATTGTCTTCCGGCTTCTTTTTTTCCATTTTATTCTCCCTTTATAAATATATTTTATTATAACCTCCGGGATATATTTTTCAAGATGAATTTATAAAAAAATACCGGATACAAGTTTTATTTTTTTTATTATCGGTATCTTAATATACTGTATTCCGGAATTTTATTTTCTGTTTTCAGCACTAAAACATACTGCTGCTGATTTTTGGTATGCATAAATTCTTCGCCTTCTTCATTTTTTATTGATTGAACTTCTGCGGTGAATATTTTTCCCTTTGGCGTAAAAACTTCCATACTGTCATTTATTCTTATTGTATGTTTTGCTTCTATAAGGCATTCATTTTCAGTTCCCGCTTCTTTGACATATCCCGCAAATCTTGCGGTGCTTATATAATCGGAAGATTTATATGCCTGTTTGGCCTGTTTGTCATCAAAAACAAATCCCGTGGTATATTCTCTGTGGCTTATTGTTTCAAGTTCTTCTTTCAAAACCGGATCAAAAGACTTTCCCGCAATAAAATCGTTAAGTGCTTTTTTATAAGCATATGATGTTACAGCGGCATAGCTTATGCCTTTCATTCTTCCTTCTATTTTAAAACTGTCTATCCCGGCATTGACAAGTTCCGGTATTTTTTCTATGAGGCGCAGATCTTTTGAATTAAAAATATATGTTCCTCTTTCATCTTCAAAAACAGGTATATGTTCGCCGGGTCTTTTTTTTTCTTCCAGTGTATAATTCCATCTGCACGGCTGTGTGCATTCGCCTCTGTTTGCGTCCCTGAATGTCAGATAATTTGAAAGAAGACATCTGCCGGAATATGACATACAAATTGCCCCGTGAACAAACATTTCCAGTTCTATTTCGGGAACTTTTTTTCTTATCACGGTTATCTCATCAATAGACAGTTCTCTTGCCAGTATTACCCTGGAAGCACCAAGTTCTTTCCACATTCTTATCTGTTCATAATTTACATTATTTGCCTGAACCGATATATGAACAGGTATTTTTGGTGCGTGTTTTTTCACAAGTGACAGCATACCCAGATCCGAAACAATAATACCATCCGCTTTTATTCCGCCGATAAATTCCAGATGTTTTGCCGCAGCTTCAAGTTCAAAACTCCGCGGGTATATATTTACGGCTGCATATATTTTTTTCCCTATGCCGTGCGCATACTCAACCGCTCTTTCCATTTCCTCATATTTAAAGTTGCCCGCAAAACTTCTGAGAGAAAAACCTTCAGCCGCCGCATATACGGCATCTGCCCCGTATTCAAAAGCAAATTTCATTTTTTCAAAATTCCCCGCAGGCGCGAGTATTTCGGGTTTTTTCATTTTATTTCCTTTTCCGCTTATATTTCTTTTCTTTCAATAATAGCCTGTCCAAGCGTTATTTCATCCGCATATCTTATATCAGATCCTGTGGGGAGCCCTTTTGCAAGCCTTGAAACCTTCAGATATTTTCCTGTTTCTTTAACGGTATCATTTACATATAGGCAGGTTGCATCCCCTTCCACCGTATGATTTATGGCAAGAATAATTTCATTTAATCCGTTATCCGCGTTTTTTATTCTTTCCGACAGTTCGGATAATTTCAGATTTTCAGGCAGTATATTTCCGAGAGGATTTACAAGGCCATGCAGTACATGATAGTATCCTTTAAATTTCATTGTTCTTTCAACCGTTATTATATCTTCGGGGGATTCCACTATGCATATAGCGGTGTTTTCCCTGTTTTCATCCATACAGATTGTACATCTTTCCGCATCACTTACATTAAAACATATTTCACAGAATGTGACATCTTTTACATCCATAAGCGCACAGGCAAGGGATTCCGGAAATTCCGGTGATTTTTTTAAAATATAAAGAGCCATTCTTTCTGCCATTTTCGGCCCCACGGAAGGAAGTTTTGAAATTTCATTTACAAGTTTTTCAAGTTTAAAAGGATATTTATACATCAGAACATTCCCGGAACTCCCATTCCTCCCGTCAGTTTCTTTGTTTCATCATCCACCATTTCCTGGGCCTTATTCAGCGCCTCATTTACCGCGGCAAGTATCATATCCTGAAGCATTTCAAGATCTTCCGGATCAACAGCTTCTTTGTCTATTTTTATATCGGTTATCTGCTTTGCGCCTGTTGCCGTAACAGTTACCGCTCCGCCCCCTGCTGATGCTTCTATTGTTTTTTCCTTCAGTTCCTCCTGCATCTGCGCGAATTTCTGCTGCATCTGCTGTGCCTGCTGCATAAGCTTATTCATGTTCATGTTTTTCATTTTATTCTCCTTTCACTTTTTTTCTTTTTTTACTTCCACTTTTGTTACGCCGAAAATTTTCGCGAGCCCCTGCACAACTTTATGATTCATTGCTTCTTCCTGATCAACATCTTTTTCAACCTTGTATTTTCTTCTATATTCATCTTTTTCATATATTATACACCGTATATCTTTTGAAAATTCCTCTTTTACCAGACGTGAAACTTTGTCCGGCTGTTTTCTGAGCCTTTCGGCCTTAAAACTGTTTTCCGCTATTATTATAAGTATTCCGTTATCATAAGAAACAATTCCTGAATTATCAAGTGCTCCTGATATTTCTTCATACTCAGGATTTGCCTGTCCTCTTTCTTTTACATCATCCCATCTTTTTTCTATTATCTCTTTTGTGAGTGTTTTTATCTCTTTTTTTTCGGCAATTTCATCAGCCACAAGCATTCCTGACTTTTTTGAGTCACTGCTTAATTCAGTGTTTTCTTTTTGTCCGGTCCCTGCTTCTGTGTTGTTTACGGATCTCTTTTCTTCCGCGGGCTGCTGCGGAGCGGTATTTTCTTTTTTTTCCGCGGGCGGCGCAGGCGGCGCGGGCGCCGGTATTTCTTTTTTCTTTGTCCCGGGAGAGCTGTTTTTTATTTCACCCTCCAGAGCAAGAACGGAATTTGCTATAAATGTTTCAATAACAATATCCGGAATATGACTTCTTGCTATTTTTACTTCAAGCTCCACAATTTTTTCAAGTATATATAAAAATTCTTCTTTTGAAGCTTTTCTGCTTATTGCTTTCATTTTTTCAAAATCTTCTTCCGCTGTATTTACGGCTTCTCTGCCGTTTACTGTTTTAATAATAAGAATATTTCTGAAAACTTCCGCAAATTCCCTTACAAAATTTTTCAGATCATATCCCGCTTCAAATACGGCTTCTGTTATTCTTATGGCGCCGGATAGATTTTTTTCTATTATGGCATCCGCCAGCAGCAAAAGCCTTTCCATTTCAATTTCACCAAGCATTTCACTTACTGCCGCGGCTGTAAGGTTTTCCCCTTTTGAATAAGTTATAGCCTGGTCAAATATCCTCTGCCCGTCCCTTAACGCTCCGTCAGCGGCGCGCGCTATAAGATAAAGCGCCTCCTCCTCCGCTTTTATATCCTCTTTTGCGGCTATCATTGATAAATTTGAAGTAATGGTCTTGATGGCCGCGCGTTTAAATCTGAAATGCTGGCATCTTGAAAGAATAGTCTGGGGTATATTCTGCGGATCTGTTGTCGCAAATATAAAAATAACATGCTTCGGAGGTTCTTCAAGTGTTTTTAAAAGAGCATTAAAAGCCTCTGTTGTAAGCATATGAACTTCATCTATAATATATATTTTATATCTGCTGCGTGCTGCGCCGAAATTAACCTGTTCACGCAGTTCTCTTATTCTGTCAATACCTCTGTTTGACGCTCCGTCTATTTCTATAACATCCATAGAATTTCCCTGTGTAATCTCTGTACACATACTGCATTTATTGCAGGGATTGGACGCGGGCCCGTTTTCACAGTTAACAGCCTTTGCAAAAACTCTCGCTGTAGTGGTTTTCCCCACACCGCGCGGCCCGGAAAACAGATATGCCTGCATTATTCTTCCCTGCTCTATGGCGCGTTTTAAAGGCAGGGCAACCTGGCCCTGACCCATTATATCATCAAAATTCTGAGGCCTGTGTTTTCTTGTAAATACCATATATTCTTTTGACATTAAGATCCTTTCTTTTACTTATTATTTTTTGCTGCACTGCAGCAGTTTAAATTTTGCAGCCATACCCGCATTTTTTCTTGAATATCAAACCGGGCTCCAAAAACTTTTACGGCTCCGTACAGGCTGTCCGATAACACCTCTTTAGTATTCTCTTACCGCTGCTTCCTTCCGGACCTGACGGGGTTCAAGGACCAAGAGCGCACCGGACCCGGACATCAACACCGCAAAAAATCTCCGAGTCCCCCGGCTTAATACCCTCAAAAAAATTTAAGCCCGGCTAAAGCGGATTGCCGGTTACAGGGCACCGCTAGCTCCCCGCCCCGGGTATGGCCTTATTTTTATTTATTCGCTGAATCTGTATTTAAAAAGCGTCCATAGTGCTATAAAACCGTCTTTGGCTCTTATTTTTTTGCCTTCATCATAATTTCTTCCGTAATAACTTATAGGAACCTCATAAATTCTTTTTTTTCTTTTAAGCAGTTTTGCCGTAAATTCAGGTTCTATATCAAATCCGTTTGATTTCAGGTTTATCTCATTAAGTACTTCGGTTTTAAACATCTTGTAACAGGTTTCCATATCTGTAAGTATGGAATCATAAAAAATATTCGTGATAAAATTAAGTATTTTATTTGCGGCGTAATTCCAGAACAAAAATGCTCTGTGAGTGCCGAGAAATCTGGACCCGTAAACAGCATCAGCGTCAGCATGGAGCAAAGGCCTTAAAAGCAGCATATATTCATTCGGATCATATTCAAGATCCGCATCCTGCCATATAGTAAAATCTCCTCTTAAATGAGGTATCCCTGCCCTGACAGCGGAGCCTTTGCCTTCATTTTTTTTCTTGTATATAATTTTTATACTTCTGTGTGTTTTCTTTATTCTTTTTAATATATCTGCAGTTCCGTCTGTTGAACAGTCATCCACTATTATAATCTGTTTTTTTATACCCGGTGTTTTTGCTTTTAAAACTTTATTGATTATTTTTTCTATAGTATTCTTTTCATTATAAACCGGTATAAGTATTGAAAGAATTTTTATCTTTTTTTCGGGTGTTCCCATAAATTCACCTTTTTTTCACTGCATAAAAATAGCAACTTATAATTAAAACCGTATATATTAACGCTTTAATGTAATTAGTGACAATGATATCATGAAAATCGGGAAAAATAAACAATAATTCCCCCGCATATTTCTCTAAAACAGAAAATATTTTTTCTTTGGCGCTGGTATAACGCAGCGCCGGCACCGCCATAAGTATAAACGCCGATAAAACAGACACGCCGGAAACAGCTTTAAACCATACTTTTTTATGGATCTCCGTATTTTCCATCAGATAGGCAGTATACAGAAAAAACAGAAAAATAACCGGTACATACTGCCTGCCCGGTGTCATGGAGCCGGTCCAGTCGTTCCAGAATAAATAAAGCATACTGTATGGCACTGCAATAAACAGCGGTATAAGCATTTTATAATTTTTTCTGCCTGCCGCAAACATTATTCCCCATAAAGAAAATATCATGGCCGGATTATATAGTATAATTCCAAAATTTCTGTCATATAATATTGCAAAAAAAGAATGTATCATATTTTTCAGACTGAAAATAAAATAATAATCACTGCTTACAGCGGCATCGGTTACCGCTGCAGCCGCAAATTTTCCGTATATTGCATATTTTACATATATAAAAACAGACGCAGAAATAATTATTATGGAATTATAAAATATTTCTTCTTTAAAATTTATTTTTCCATGTATTGCTTTTTTTATGTAATATGCGGCATAAATGGCTGCAGCAAGAAAAATAAATTTTATATGGAGCCATGGAAAAAAGGCAATGCCTGTAAAGATAATAAATTTCATGGTTTTTTCATTCATAAACTCATTGTTCCTGTTATTGAAAATAAACATAACTGCTATGCACATAAAAAAAGCAGCCGGCATTTCAGTAAGCACTAAAGATGAATTAACAAATACAGGTACTGTCAGAGCCGCCAGTGCAGCAGCCGCGGCTGATATTTTTCCGGAAATTCCCGTGCTGACCGCCATTGCAAAAAACGCCCATACACATAATGCGCTTATGGCTGCCATAAATAACTGAACTCCATATCTGCCGCCTAATACATAAGAAGGAATTATAACAACAGGCAGCCCTATTCCGTGCTTGGAATAAATACCTTTTCCGTCTTTTCCGGGATTATTATGGCTGTCCCTGCAGGGCATTTCCGCGGGATAAAATTCAGAATAACTTTTTTCGGTTTTCAGATCATTTTCCAGATTTACATCCCCGTCTTTTGTCAGACTTTTCATTATAAGCAGATGGTGCGGTTCATCTCCGGTGGGCGGATATATAAGTGTATTATATAAAGAAACCGCGGAATATAAAATAAATACTGATAAAAATATATGTCCTCCGGCCTTCTTTAAATCCGTTTTTTTTATGCGGGGGATTAAATACATGTGAAACTTAATAAAAAGAATGATGCCTATAACTGTAATAACAGCACCTATTATTGTCAGAGAAAAATATCCCGCGGTATTTACAAGAATATAATATTTAAGCGGCAGGTATATATTCCCCAGAACTTCAAAATTATATGCCTTAATCTGTTCATAATATCTTAAATATAAAGGAATTATTAATAAAGAAACAGCCGGCGGTATGCAGAATAACAGAGAATTTTCTTTTAACTGAATTTTCAGAGGTGTTTTCATTACCCGGGAATATATATGCGACATCAAAAACCATACTGCTGCATATAAAAATAAAAAAACTGCTATTACAAAAATTTTGCTTTTTGTTCCGGTTTCACTTACTGTATTCTGTGCGGCAAAATATATCCATACCGCTAAAGCAGCCCCCGGCAACAGCACCATAAAAAAACTTGTTATAATTTTTTTCATAAACCCGGCCTTTTTTATTTTTTCCTGTAATAACTTAAGGGCCTTTTTCCCAGAACATAGACTTTAACTTTTCTTCTTCCCCAATTTAAAGCTTCCTGAGTGGTATTATAGCATAGGTCTATTCTTCGGCCTTTAATATCCCCTCCTATATCACCGGTCCATGCAAACCCGTAGCCTTCAACAAAGATAAGGGACCTCATTGATATTATCCGCGGATCAACAGCCGCTATTCCGTATCTTGTCCGCCATCCCAGAGATGTAATGCCCGCCCATTGCGGTGAATTTGATTCAGGTGAAGGATCATAAGCCGTAGCTTCCATATCGTGTATATAATGAACATAAGTATTTTCAGGCACTGTTATCGGATAATTTTTCTCTGAAGTTCCCTGTAAAACAAAGCCTTTTTTAGGGTGTACAATAGCTTCTGTTTCATAAAAAAGGTTCTGTTTTATGGGAATACTCCCTATATATAATATCTCTTTTACCTGATTTTTATATCCTTTTTTCCCATCTTCCAGCCATACGGTCCAGCCTTTCCGGATATAATCACTGGTTTGTATTTTAATATCAAAAGGTATTTCTTTTTTTTCAACCTTATATTCATATTTTGCATTTAACGCGCCAATGGACCACCCGCTCCATAAAATAAAAAGTACAACCGCAATGATCTGTATGGTTCTGTATGCTGTTTTATTCATTTATGCCTCCGTGCCCGTAAATTCCGGATTAATTAAGCCAGCATTCTTCTTGTTTTTACGTGATATATGTCAAAAACTCCCTGCTTGCCTTTAACTTCAACAGGCGGCAGCGGTTCAACATCCACAAACTCTTTTACTTTAAAATAAACACTGTCAGGTATTATTATCTGCCCGTCCAGTGCTTTTGAACATAATCTGCTTGCAAAATTAACCGCGTCGCCTATTACCGTATATTCTATTCTTTCTTCCGAACCCATATTGCCTGTTATTATTTCCCCCCATGCGATACCTATGCCGAGTCCTATTTTTATATCCGGATCAATTGTTTCCTTCCATTTCTTGATATACATCCCCCACTGCGTCTGTATATCAAGAGATGCTATAACGGCTTTATCCGATTCATTGCTTTCTTTATATTTTGCCGCTCCTTCAAAAACCGCCAATACCGCATCGCCTATGTATTTATTAACCCTTCCGCAGTTTTTATTTATAATATCTGTGGTAAATGTAAAATAATCGTTGAGTACTTTTTCCACATTTTCGGGTTTATTTGTTTCCGTAAAACTTGTAAATCCCCTGATATCGGAAAAAAATATTGCTGCTGTTTTTTTTCTGCTTCCTATATATATTTCATTTATACCCCGGTCCTCCAATTCTCTTCTTAATGAAGGATCAAGATGTGTTGCTATAATCTTTGAGAATTTTTCTTTTTCTTTTTTTACTTCAAAAAATTTTTTTATAAATATATCCATTACGTCCATTATGCCCGTATATCTTTTTTTTATTTTGGATCCCTTCAGTATCTTATATCCGCCGGGCAGGAGCTCTTTTTTTCTGAATTCCTTAAGAAGATCATTATAAAAATTCCGGGTAAATTCATTAAGCATTATCATTGAAGACATATAAATCAAAACCGCAAAATAAAAAATTCCAAGCATAACTTTTACCGTTATTTCGGAATAGGGCCCCGCATTAAGGTATTCCCTGACCATATAAAGAGTAAATTCATAAACAGGCATAAAACTAAAGGCGATTAAAATACCCGCTGCCGCGCTTAAAAATCCCATCCATTTTAAAGGGTTTCTTTTTTTTCTTTTCATCATCTTCCCCCTTTAAAAAGCTGCTGCAGCTTCAATATATTCATACTCCGCATATCGCCTATTGTTATATCCGTGTCTTTTAATTCTCCGGTGCGGGATATACCCACACATTTCATCCCTGCTTTTTTCGCGGCAGTAACACCTGACTGGGCATCTTCAAAAACAACACATTCATAAGGTTTTACTTTCAGCATTTTTGCCGCTTTAAGAAAAATATCAGGGTAAGGTTTGCCTTTTTTTACATATGCGCCGCGCGCATCCGCGTCAAAAAGACTGTATATGCCTTCTTTTTTCAGGATTTTTTCGGCATTTTTGCTTGATGATGCCATAGCTGTTTTGATACCGTATTTTTTCAGCTTTTTTATCATATTTACCGTACTTTTAAAAACCTTTACTCTGTCTTTTGAAAGAAAAATATCAAAATATTCCTGTTTTTCCCTGCATATTCTGTCAATATCTTTTGGTTTAAATAAAGGAAGTATTTTTTTTGCGCCTTTTGGCCTCGGCATTCCGTCAATAGTGGATTTAAAATCTTCAAATGTAAAATTTACGCCGTATTTTTTCAGAACTTCTCTCCAGGATTTATGATGAATATGCGCGGTGTCCACTATAACACCATCAACATCAAATATTGCGGCTTTAAATTCCATGATATCTCCTTTAAGCGTGCCTACATGCAGAGTTTCTTTAAATAATTCATATTTATTATTTTTATTTTTCTTTTTTCAACGCCTATTATTCCGTCTTTTTCCATTTGTTTTAAAACTCTTGTTGTTGTTTCTCTTGTCAGGCCCGCAAGCTCCGCAATTTCCTGATGCGTGAACCTTGCCTTTTCAAAATCTTTTTCAAAATCCCTTATTACATACGCTACTTTTGTTTTAGCATCGCCAAGCGCCAGTATTTTTATTTCTCTGTCCGCTTTAGCAAGGCGTTCAGACAGGGTTTTTATTATCTGAAGAGATATTACCGGTTCTTTTCTGATTATATATTCAAAATCAGATTTTGTTATGCTTAAAGTTTCCGCTTTTTCAAGAACTTCCACGGTAGCAGAGCGCGCCTCTTTTGTAAGAACCGCCATTTCACCAAAACTGTCTTTTTCCTTTAAAACCGCAAGTGTTTTTGTTTTTCCTTCTTTTGAATACTTGATTATTTTTACTTTCCCGCCGGTAATAATATGAAGCGAATCTCCGGTATCCCCTTCGTTAAAAATAATTTCCCCTTTTTTATAATGATTTTCCCTGACATATTTAACAATCATCAGAAGCCCTTTTTTTGAAACTTCCGAAAAAAGATAGCTTTTCTGTAAAAAATCCACTATTTCTTTTTGAGTCATAACATTCTCCTAAAAATGCCGTTTCGCAGACAATGTTTGTCAAACGTCCAGATTTTTCACCTCAAGCGCGTGGCTTTCTATAAATTCTCGGCGCGGAGCCACTTCATCACCCATTAAAACCGTAAATATTTCATCCGCTTTAACCGCATCATCCAGTGTTATACGCATTAAAGTTCTTGTTTCGGGATTCATTGTTGTATCCCATAACTGATCGGGATTCATTTCACCCAGTCCTTTATATCTTTGTATACCCAACCCCTTTTTTCCTCTTGTTTTTATAAGTTCAATCAGTTCTGTTACCGAATAAAGCAGTTTTTCTTCCTTTTCTTCTACCGCTCTGAATTTCGGATTCTTTTTTTTCTCTTTTTCTTTCCCTTCAGAAAGAGAAATATTTTCAATTCCGTCCATTGCCTCTTCAAAAAGCTCCGCGGCGTCAAAACCTTTTGCTTCAAGATTTTTCATTATACCGTCCACCATCCGGAGCTCTGCTGTTTCTCTGAGATCTATTACCGCAAGATCTCCGGATTTTTCCGCAATTTCTTCCAGGTCGTCAAATGTTTTTAATTTTTTGTTTTTTGGAAAATATTTTTTTGCCTTTTTTACGGCTTCGTCTTCAGATTCAGCATATACTATTGAATCTTTATAATTTATTTCAAACATAGGATATTTTTTCCATCCGCCCCTTTTTTCCAGAAATTCATTTATATTAATTCCTGTACGCATCATTTTAGGCACAAGATTTTCAAGGTCAATTATTCCGTTTATTATTTCTTTTATGCTCTTTTCCTGTATAATCTTATTATCATTTGCTTTCTTTTTGCTCATCTGATAAAGTTTCATTCCTTTCATTCCTTCTTCCGTAAGGAACATATTCATTTCCCTGTCATCTTTCATATATCTTTCTGATTTTCCTTTCTTAATCTTATAAAGAGGAGGCTGTGCTATATAAACATATCCGGCATCTAAAAGCGGCTTTGTCTGCCTGAAAAGAAACGTAAGAAGAAGCGTCCTTATATGCGCTCCGTCAACATCAGCATCGGTCATTATTATTATTTTATGATACCTTGCTTTTTCAATATCAAAATTATCTTTGCCGACTCCGGCACCTATAGCTGTTATCATTGTTTTTATTTCTTCATTATTAAGAACTTTGTCTATACGCGCTTTTTCCACATTTAATATTTTGCCTTTCAGCGGAAGTATGGCCTGATGTCTTCTGTCTCTTGCCTGTTTTGCGGAACCGCCGGCAGAATCCCCTTCTACAAGATATATTTCAGAAAGCGCGGGATCCTTTTCCTGGCAATCCGCAAGTTTTCCCGGAAGTCCGCCCGAATCCAGAGCGCTTTTTCTTCTTGCAAGATCGCGCGCTTTTTTCGCGGCTTCTCTGGCTTCAGCGGCGCCTACGGCTTTATTTATAATTCTTCTTGCTTCCGCGGGATTTTCCTCAAAATAAGACACAAGTTTTTCATAAACAAGCGAATTTACAACGCCTTCCACTTCTGAATTACCCAGTTTTGCTTTTGTCTGCCCCTCAAACTGAGGATCAGGAACCTTAACGCTTACAACACAGGATAATCCTTCCCTTACATCATCGCCCTGAATGCTTATATTTGATTTTTTTATAAGATTGTTTTTTCTTGCGTGATAGGATGCTGCTTTTGTAAGCGCGGTTTTAAAGCCGGAAAGATGTGTTCCGCCTTCTATTGTCCTTATATTATTGACAAATGTCATTATATTATCCGAAAAACCTGTATGGTACTGTATCGCCACTTCAACATTTATCCTGTCTTTTTCCCCTTCAATAAATATGGGTTTTTTTGTTATCAGCTCCTTGCTTTTATTCATATGTTTTACAAATTCCGTTAAGCCGCCGTTATACTGAAAAATATCTTCTTTTCCGGCTTTCCCTCTTTCATCTTTTAATATTATTTTTATGCCTCTGTTTAAAAACGCAAGTTCCCTGAGCCTTGTTGCAAGTGTTTCGTAATTATATTCAAGCATTTCAAATATTTCAGGATCAGGTTTAAACATAACCTTTGTTCCCGTCTTTTTCGCTTTTCCTATTGTTTTTACTTTTATTTCAGGAACTCCTCTTACATATTTCTGATGATAAATATTTCCGTCTCTTTTTACTTCAACTTCCATCCATTCAGAAAGCGCATTTACACACGATACACCTACCCCATGCAGCCCTCCCGACACTTTATATGTATCATGATCAAATTTTCCGCCGGCATGCAGAACCGTCATTACAACTTCAAGCGCGGATGTTTTTCTTCCTTTATGTATTCCCACCGGAATTCCTCTCCCGTTATCCGCCACTGTTACAGAATTATCGGTATGGATTGAAACAGAGATTTCACTGCAGTATCCTGCCATTGCCTCGTCAATAGAATTATCAACAACTTCATAAACAAGATGATGCAGTCCTGAAGATGATGTACTGCCTATGTACATTGCGGGTCTTTTACGGACAGCTTCAAGGCCTTCAAGAATTGAAATGTTATCTTCGGTATATTCCGCGTGTTCCTTTTTTATTTCTTTCATTATACCGTCATCCAGCGGTTTCTTCGCTGCTGTCTTTTTCTTTTTTTCTGTTTTATTTTTTTCTTTATTTGCCATTATATTTCCTCCTGCGTAACTTTAAGCCTTTTTATAAGATTTTTTGCCGTAACGGCGGAA
The DNA here is from genome assembly GCA_964439215.1 of uncultured Spirochaetia bacterium. Classification (GTDB taxonomy): domain Bacteria; phylum Oederibacteriota; class PGYV01; order PGYV01; family CAYTNY01; genus CAYTNY01. Next base: position 2,320 of record CAYTNY010000003.1, on the reverse strand, counting down.
TAATACACCAGAATTTTTTTTCCTGTATCTACAAGCAGAAAACTTTTTTTATTATTTGAATCATTTCTTATAAGAAAATTTTCTGCGGATTTTTTCAGAAAAAAATCATTTTCACGGGTAATACCGAAAACTCCGATTACATCTTTTATACTAAATACTATATTATCACCGCTATGAAACCAATTTCTCATTTTTTTATCCTGAAAATTATATCCTTTACTTTTTCTTCTTTAAATACCGCATTAATATTATTTATTATATCTTTTTTTTTATAGCGTATTTCAGACAGTATAACACTATTATCCGCATAAATAAACAGCTTATTATGGCTGTATTTAAAGGGTTTTGTGCCTTTTTTAAACTCTTTTCCGGCTATTTTTTCCCAGTTTTCAAATATAAAATCCGCTTCTGCTTCCGCGTCTATTCCTGTTTTTTTTATAAAATTATCAACAATATTTTTGATCTGTTCCATTTGCTTATCCTCACCTTTCACCTATAAAAAAGGGAATATTAAAATGAACATTTCCGGTTATTACGGCCTGTGCGGACTGCAGCATTCCACTGTCTGTAAACATTACATTATAAACCGCTTCTGTTCGGACCGAAAAATAGGGCCTGGGATAAATCTCAAAACCCGCGCCTGCGCCCGCTGTATAGGAAAATTCATTTATTTTTCTTGTATTTGATGTATTATCGTTAAAAATATTTTCCTGCGCCCGGTATTCTCTTGTTATAAGCGCTATTCCGTTTCCGGCTTTAAAATACGGTATAAAAAAAACATTTTTCTTCCATCCAAGATAATAATAAAAATTCAGCATAAGTTTATTTATGTTCATACTCATATCATATTCATCATTGCCGCTGTTTTCCGCTGAAATCATTTTACCTTCCACCCCAAGCGCATAATGTCCTAAATTCAGGCCCAGTTCAGCGTCAAAACCCGCTCCAAAAGATATTTCAGATGAAATATTTTCAGGAGCAAAAGGAATAAAACCATCCGCTCCAAAACCAATTACGATCTGCGGTTCAATTTGATCCGGCCTTTTGAGATTGATATAATATTTAACAAGCCTTACAAAAGAAGGCGGCGGTGTATATAATTTCAGTTTGGCTCTTTTAAAAGGCATAAAATCTATTATACCAAGTTTTTTATTGTTACGTTTGTCAAATAAATATGAACCGATCCTTTTTTCATTAACCGTTCCCCAGAAATTTTCTTCCGCTTTAATGTTATTCGCTGTATAATTGGTTATATTTACCTGATTTCTTATAAAATTATTAAGTGAAATATTTATCTGAATATCCTTAAGATCCTGCAGATAAACAGCAAATCTGTTCCTGTTAAAAGTATTTCTTTTTATCTGCATCTGTATTTTTTGTCCTTCCGCATAAATACCGTATGTATTGTTATACATATAATTATCAGTCATAATAACATTCGCAAAATGATAGATCTGCACCCCGGTTGAATTTAATATATAATTGCTTTTAAGTATCAGATTCCCCCCTTCAACAATTATCCCTCCCCGGATCACGACGGTAAATTCCATGATATTTTTATATTTGCCTTCTATTTTTATTCCTTCATAAAAACTGCTTCCGTCATAAGGAAGCAGTCTCACGGGATTTTTCGGTGAACCTTTGGAATGAAAAGCGCCTTTTACTGTTAACCGGGCATTTTCTTTAAATTTTATAACCGTGCCGGGCCGGACCGCAACAAACCCCTGTGAACCGATTGTTACCTCATTTTCTATTAAATACGGTCCGTTTTTTGCCGTCCATATTTCTTTGGTATTTATTTCTGAAGGAACCTTTGTTTCCGCCATGCAGACAGCACTGAAAAAAGACAATATCAACGCCGCAATAAATTTTTTCAAAATTTTCACCTTTGACTTTAAAGTATATCCGTCCCTTTATCGTCTTCCAGATCAGGCAGAGGCGGCAGTTCACCGGGTTCAGATTTTTTCTTATCAAGAAGATCTCCGGATACGTTTAAATTGCTTCCGGGAAGATCTTTCTTTTCACCGGAATCCCTGTCTGAACCAAATGAAAGAAGTTCAGATACTGTATCAACTTCTTTATTTTTATCCGTATCCGATTCAGATTTTGATCCTGCTTCATTTGAACCTGCTGCATTTGATTGTATTTTAAAACTTCTGCCTGCCGGCGGCGGCGAAGGATTTTTTTCCGTAAAATTATTATCTCCAAACATACCAAGCGGATCCGCAAGTTTTAGTTTTTCCGGCTTAGGTGTTTCAGATGTTTCCGGTTTAGACTTCTGCAGTCCGGGCTCTTCAGGTACAGGCGGCATTCCCGCCAA
>CAYTNY010000002.1:0-56533 GCA_964439215.1 uncultured Spirochaetia bacterium | reverse complement strand
TATGAATTAAGTGTTCCGGTATGCGCAAAAAAAAAGACTTTGATTCTATGAGGTGTTGCAATAAAACTTGCAATCTATACCTTATCCCTATTTCCTTTTTCCTGCTTTTCTTACGGATTAAAATATGATAATCTATATTAAATAAAATTCAGGAGGGATCTATATGTTCGGAATGAGTGTGGGAATGACCGTGTTGATCGTTGTTTTGGCTGTTCTTTTTATTACTATAATCGCGATTTACAACAGGCTTGTGGCGCTGAGGGCGAGGGGGAACGAGGCGTGGGCGCAGATTGACGTGCAGCTGAAAAAGAGGGCGGATCTTATACCGAATCTTGTTGAGGCAGTTAAAGGCTATGCAGCGCATGAAAAAGAAGTTCTTACAAGAGTAACCGAGGCAAGAGCAGCGGTGCAGGGTGCGGGCAATGATGTGGGCAAGGCGCAGGATGCTTCAAATATGCTCACAGGCGCTCTTAAATCTCTTTTTGCCGTGGTTGAAAACTACCCGGAACTGAAGGCAAATGAAAATTTTCTGAATCTTCAGAATGAACTTTCCGCGGTGGAATCCAAGCTTAGCTACGCAAGGCAGTTTTATAACGAGACGGTAAGGCTTTATAATGAATATCAGCAGAAAATACCCGCGGTATTTTTTGCCGGAATTTTCGGCCATTCAAAGAGAACTTATTTTGAGATAGAAGAGGCAGACAGAAAAGCGCCGCAGGTAAAATTCTGAAAAGAGAATAACGAGGTATTAGATGGTTTATGAGGATATTGCCGCGAATAAGCGGAATACATTTTTTCTTTTTGCGGTATTTGCCGCGGTTATAACTTTTCTGGGTTATTTTCTGGGGCTTATGTACGGCGATCCCTATACCGGTGTTATAATAGGCGGTTTTGTGGCTTTTATATCAATATGGTCTTCATATTATAACAGCGATAAAATAGTTATAAGGGCCGCAAGGGCAAAACCCGCAAGCCTGAAGCATTATAAAGGGCTGCACGACCATGTAGAGGGGATGGCGCTTGCGGCAGGTATGCCTAAACCGAAAGTGTATATAATAAACAGTGATTCCATAAACGCTTTTGCCACGGGAAGAAATCCGCAGAAAGCCGCAATTGCGGTTACTGCGGGGCTTTTGAAAAAACTGAATAAAGAAGAGACAGAAGCAGTGATCGCCCACGAGATGAGTCATATAAAGAATTATGATATTCTTGTCAGTTCAATAGCCGCGGTTCTTCTGGGTACGATTATAATACTTTCGGATATAATGAGAAGAAGCCTGTTTTTCAGGCCCGGAATGAGGCGCTCTTCCGGAGGAAAAGGCGGCATCGCCCTTATTATTGCCGCTATATTTGTATCCATTGCGGCTCCTTTTGCCGCAATGATGATAAATTTTGCGGTTTCACGCCAGCGCGAGTATATGGCTGATGCTCAGGCAGTGCTTCTTACCAGATGGCCGCAGGGGCTTATAGCGGCCCTTGAAAAAATAAGAGAAGACAGCGGCAGCTATAAACAGGAAGATTACAGTTCCTCCGCAGAGCATATGTATTTTACAAGTCCGTCCTTTCTCAGGAAAAATATAGTTTTTTCAACTCATCCGCCTCTTGAAAAAAGGATAGAGCGTCTTAAAAAAAGCGTGTATTAAGAAGCTTTAAATCTCAAAATAAACGAAACTTTTTATCCGTTTTATTGTCTTAATAGTAAGAGATGAATTACGGGTAAAAAAATAAAAGCTCCCTCACCTTTTATGATATAAAACCCGTATTCATCTCTTTTTTTATTGCCCGTATACAAAATGTTTAGTATAATTCGTATGATTATGACGCAGGAAAAAAATAAACCATGAAAGAAAAGGAGAATAATGATGAAAGAAGATGTTATCAAAGCGCTTGAGGAAATAAGGCCCATGCTCCAGAATGACGGGGGCGATATAGAGCTGATTGACGTTGATGAAAATACAGGTGAAGTAAAGGTTAAACTTACGGGGGCGTGCCGCGGATGTCCGATGGCGTCTGTTACGCTGCAGCAGGGTGTTGAGGCAAGGCTTAAAGAAGTTGTTCCGGGAGTTAAAAGCGTTGTGAACGCAGAATAAAAACACAGGCGGGGCAGATATGTCCGTATCTGTATGCAAATATGAAAAAGCAGGAGCCTGTTTATTTCTTGGCGGGGAATGTATTCCCGCTAAAAAAGGCTGTGTGCTTATAAAGGGGAATTTCCGCGTGTCTGAAAAACCCGGAAATAAAAATAAATTCCGGAGAAACAGCCCGGCCCGAAAGAAGTTTCGTTAAAGTCTATGAGTTTTCGATGAAATATTTTATATGTTCTTTGATCTTTTCTGACGGATTAAATGACAGTCCGAAATATCGGTCTATTTTTGATACGTCAAAAAGAACAGGATGGGGAGAGAATCCTCTGTCTACTGAGGTTATTTTGCTTTTGCTTGCCGCGTATTTTACCGCCCATTTTGCGATTTGTTTCCAGGTTGTAAAGTTTTTTGAAAGTCCGTAAAATATTTCTGATTTCACATTTTTTTCAATTATGTTCTTGTATATTTCCGCGAGGTCCCCGGCCCAGATAAACTGGGTGCCGTCGTTTTCGGTTACTGTTATTTTTCTGCCGTTTTTTGCTTTCAGGCAGATATCTTTAAAGCGTGTATCGGGCTGAGTGTCGGCGCCGGGTATTACCGGATTCCCGAAGGTATAGCCGGGCCGCACTATGTTGAATTTTATTTTAGGATGATAATTCCGGTATGCGCTTATAAAAAGCTCTGTCGCGCCTTTTCCTGCCCCGTAAAAATCCGAAGGTTTAAGCATTGTTTCCTCGCTTGGGCATTTGTGCGAATACCCGGAAGCAGCGGTTGAGGAGGTGAATACTATTTTTTTCGCGCCTCTTTTTACGGCAAGGTCAATGAGTTTTACTGATGAGAGGGTTTCATTAGCCAGCATATCCGGGCCCGTATCTCCCCAGCACAAAGCTATGTGTATCAGGGCATCGGGTTTTATGATGTGCTTTTTCAGGGCTGTGTAATCGTCAAAAGGCGCTTTGACTATTTTTGTGTTGTGGAGCGTTTTCAGGGCAGGGGTCTTTTCCGGGTTCCGCGCCAGAATTATCAGTTCGTGTTTTCTAAGCTCCGCGAGCCGCGCCGTGACATAACTTCCGATAAAACCTGTACCGCCTGTAATGTAAATACGCATAATTCCTCCTGAGTGTTAATAGTTATTGACAAAAAAAAATTTATGCAATAATATAATAATAACATAGTATTCTGAAATAAAAAAGGGAGGATTATTATGAAGAAAATTTTCGTTGTTTTTGTTGTTGTGTTGTTTTTGAGTTTCGTATCTGTTTATGCTTATCCGGATGAGGGGAATGAGAAAACTCCTGATAACTACATAAGTATGAATGCGCTTAGTTTTCTGGGGCTTTTCTTCAATTGTTCTTATGAACGGTCTTTTGGTGATGTTGTAGGCCTGAGGATAGGCGGTGCTTACTGGGCTCTTCAGCCGTCATCGGATGTTGTTTTAGGAGGCGGCTTTGCTGAACTTTATTTTTATCCCGAGGGTGAGGCGTTACGTGGTTTTTTCATGGGACCGGGAGTAAGTGTTATAGAAGGACCGAATTATATTCCGAAGGCGTCTATCGGGTATAGATGGATAAATGGGAATTTTGGAATGGATATAGTTTTTGGCGCACATATACTCGCGACACTCGATGAAGTTATGGCGGATGTTATGCCTGCCTGGCCTTCACTTGAGTTTAATCTCGGATACGCATTTTAATTTTAAAATAGTTTAAACAAATATTTGCAAAAAAGGGGGCGCTTTCAAGGCGTCCCTTTTTTTTACGGAGGCTGAAGATGAGGAAAATTACTGTTGTTTATGTCTTGGTTTTTGTCTGTTTTGCGGGTGTTTTAAGCGCAAGCGCGAAGTATAATGGTTCAAAAAATTTTGGTGTGGGAATTTATATGGGTTATGACGCGGGGTTGAATTTTAAATCCTGGATGAACAGGGACAATGCCCTGCAGGTGGATGTAAACTGGAACTTTAACTGGGGTTCAATCGGTGTGGGAGCCGCTTATCTTGTGCATAATTATGAAATTTTAAAAGCAGAAGGATCCAGGCTGCCTGTTTATTTCGGCATCAAGGGCTGGGCGAATTTTGATTCGGGCGGAGCAAGAGCCGGGGTGCAGGTTCCCCTCGGCATAAGCTGGATACTCAGGGACGCACCCATAGATATTTTTGTTCAGATTGAACCGGGAATACAGGTGATACCTGATATGCATTTTGCTCCAAACGGGGGTGTGGGCATAAGATTCTGGCCGTAAATCACCACATATCATTCCGGAACATATCAAAAGCTGTTTTGTGGGCGGTTAAGGGCGGCGGAAAAAAACCGTCAGGCCCGGCGCCGGTTACAGCCGCTTCAAAAAGATTATTTTTCATAAATCCCCGCTTTTAATATAATTCTTTAAAAAAATAAAACTTCAGGTTATAATACCATAAAACAGCAGGAGCGGAAAATGAAAAAAATAATTACAGTGATTTTATCAATGCTGGGGCTGGCGCCGTTCGCGAAAGGCATGGATATTGATTTAAGCGCAGAAAACACAAGAATAAAAACTTATGGGATCTTTGAATTGCTCTTGAAAGGAAATTTTGGGTTTGAAAATCCTTATGATTATTCTGTTAACGGGATGACTGTCTATTACTGGACGCCGGAAGGTGAAAAAATCAAGACAGACGGTTTTTTCAGAAAAAAAGACGGGGAAGGTTTTTTTGTTTCAAGGTTCACTCCGCGGACAGCGGGAAAATGGAAATACAGGGCGGAACTTTACAGTGAAGGAAAAGTAGTTTTTCAATCGCCTGTTAGAACATTTGAATGTACTGAAGAAAAACAGGGGCCGGATTTTATAGGTGTGAGCGCAAGGGATCCGCTGTTTTTTGAGTTTAAGGATTCAAAAGAACCGTTTTTTGCCGTGGGCCAGAGTTTATGCTGGTCAACCGGCAATGTTATGGAGGATTATGAGCGGTGGATGCAAAGGCTCTCTGAAAACGGAGTTAATTTCATAAGGATCTGGATGGCGCCCTGGAGTTTTGGGCTTGAAACAGGAGCCTTAAAGGATTACGGACACCGCGAAAGCCAAATGAAGATGCTGGATGAAATAATAAAAATGGGGGAGGAAAAAGGAATATACATAATGTTATGCTTTCTCGCGCACGGTGAATTTTCTCTTGATTATAACAGCGAGTGGAAAAACAACCCTTATAACAGAGAAAACGGAGGAATGCTTGAACTGCCCGGGGAATTTTTTGTGTCAAAAGAGGCGTTTGAAACGTATAGAAACAGAATAAGGTATATCTGCGCGCGCTGGGGATACTCACCCAATGTTATGGCTTACGAAGCGATAAATGAGGCGGAGCTTACTCATGATTATTCCGCGCGTACAATGAAATCCTGGCACAAAAATGTATTTGATGAGATAAAAAAATATGACATTTACGGAAAACTTCTGACAACTTCATTTTCCGGGGATTTGAAAGAAGAGTCCATATGGAGAATGAAAGACATTGATTTTACCCAGACGCATATATACTTTTTGCGGGATGCCGCCGCTGAAATATACGATGTATCAAAAAAGAAGATAAGGGAGTTTTCAAAACCGCATATTGTATCTGAATTCGGCATTGACATATATGATGATTTTGCAAAAAAAGGAAAAGATCCCGGGGGTATCCATCTTCATAATGCGGTATGGGCAGGAGCGTTTTCTCTTTCGGCGGGCAGCCCGATGACCTGGTGGTGGGACGTATATGTTGATGAACTGGATCTTTACGGTATATATAAAAATTTTACCGGGTTTATTGAAGGCATAAGATGGAGCAGAGGTGATTTTTATGAAATGGAAGATATAGAAATAAGAATAAAATCCCCGGCCGATGAATACGGACGGCTTATTGTTGCCGCAAAGAACAGGTGGGTGGCACCGGAACCCCGGAAATATTTTGTCAGGCCGGACGGGAAAGTGATAAACAGAGAGAACTTTTTTTCCCATCTTTCGGGTGCGGATAATACGCAGATATTTTCTGTCACAAACATGTATCCGGGCAGAGCAGTGATCAGGATAAGCGGGCTTCACGGTGAAAATCTTCTTGAGGTTAAGGTGAACGAACAGACAGTGCTGGAGGAAAAACTCTCGGCGGAAAAAGAAGGCGGGAAATTGAATAAACATCAGGACAGGCATGAAGCGGAAACAGATAAGGTTTTTTATGCGGATCTGGGAAGAGGGAACAATGAAATTTCAATCGCAAACAGAGAGGACGGCAATATAATTCTCAGACAGGTTGAATTTGAAAATTACAGGGATCCTTCTTATGCGGATGTTTTTATAAGCGGCATGCAGTCTGATGTATCTGCTTATGTGTGGATTAAAAATAACCGCTATTTATGGGATAATTCCGAGCCGGGTATGGTTTCGGAATCTGAATTCAAGATAAAAGGGCTGGCATCCGCGAGATATATGATCAGGATATATGACACGCATAAAGGGGAGTACATCGATGAAAAACAGGAAATAGTGGATACAGGGGTTCTGAAAGTGGAGCTGCCTGCGTTTGAAAAAGACATTGCTGTCCGGGTTGAGAAATATACGGATGACGGAAAATAAAGCGGGGGTGCGGCAATGAAAAAAGCAACACTTGAACTGCTGAAAGACGTGAAAGGTATGAAAGAGAACAGATTGTTTGTTGTTGATACGGAAAAAGTCTTTGAAGAAGCATCGGATGCGGGAATGAAATTAAAACATTTTATATATTCGGATGAAAAAGAAATACCTGTTGTTTGTGCAGAAATCGAAAAGGAAAAAACCAGACGCAGTTTTATTGACAGGTTTGCTGCGGTGAAATCAAACAGCGGTTTTATTGCTGTCTTTCAGGCCCCGAAATACAGCATTGAAGATATGTTTGAAGAAGAGAGGCTGGTAATACTGGACGGAGTGCGGGATCCTTTAAACGCGGGGGCTATAGTAAGAAGCGCGGCAGCTTATGGAATAAATAATTTTATATGCATAAACAGTGTGAATCTCCTGAATGAAAGAGCCATAAGAGCATCTGCGGGAAATATATTCCGCACGAACTGGGCGGAAGGCTCAGAAACAGAGATAAAACTTATAGCGGAGCGTTTTGAAATAGTAATAACGGATGTTAAAGAAGGCACGGATATAAAAAAATATAAACCAAAGAAAGATAAATTAGCAGTGGTTTTGGGGAATGAATCAAAAGGAGTAAGCGCGTTCTTGAGAAAAAATGCGGATGCAAAAATAAAGATATCATATCCGGGTAAAGTTGAGTCACTGAACGTAGCTGCCGCCGCTGCAATAATATTTCATGAATTGGCGGGGAGGGAAGTGATTTAGTTCAAAGTTCAAAGTTCAAAGTTCAAAGTGAAAAAAACCAAAAAGTACTGTTTGAATTTTTATTTTTTTCGTTTTTGAATTGTATTTTTTTTTTGAACTTTGAACCGTTCTTCCCAAAACTCAAAACCCATATCGGAAGTTTGGATGTTTGGATCTTCTCAAAACTCCAAACTCAAAACTCAATGTTTCCACAAACCACAAACCACAAACCACAAACCCATTTTTATTATTACGGAGTATTATTTTAATAAATGATAAAGTTTTATTTTATGAAGTTGAAAAAATGGGGAAAACCTGAAAAACGCCTTATTTTTAAAGGAAAAAAACTATGAAAAAAGGTAAAAAAACTTTAAAATGTTATTGACAAAAGGCATGGCTGAGGTATAATAAGGCAGAAAGTGGGACGAAGTGGGAAAGGAGTTGTTGAAATTTGTTAAAACTTGGTTTTTTAGGTACTTTTGAGCACAGTCTGGATGAAAAAGGCAGGGTGTCAATACCTTCTAAGTATAAGAAAAATATTGAACAGACTGCGTCTGATCCCGAATACAGAAATGTTATTGTGCTTGTAAAGTCAAAAGAAAAATGTATAGAGGCTATACCCGCGGAAGAATGGGCAAGGATGATGGAGGAATATTCAAAGAATCTCAAGCTTGATGATTCTTCTGAGGATTTAAAGTATGTAAACATTAAATTATCGGATGCTTCGGATCAGAAAATAGATAAAAGCGGAAGGATCCTTGTTCCGGCAAAACTCAGAGAGTATGCCGGCATATCAAAGAAAGCGGTATTTGTAGGCGGCGGAAACAGATTTTATATATGGGACGAGAATGAATATGAAAAATACTACAAAGAATGAAAGGAGATTTAAATGAGCGTAAAGACTTCAAGTAAAAAAGCGGTGCTTCTTATACTAAAAGGGGAAATTGACATAGAAGATATACTGGCGCTGAAAGGCATAATCAGTTCATGTATAGAACAGGAACAGTTTTTCTTTGTCCTGGATTTTTCCGGGGTCACCCATCTGAATGTAAGCGGAATTGAATATCTTAATGAAAGGAAAGAAAGAGCCAGAAACCTCGGAGGCGACATAAAAATAATCGGAAGCAGCGAATACGTCAGAAACCTGTTTATATATGCGGGTTACTGGGGTGAATTTGAATTCTACAACAACGAAGAAGAGGCAATAATGGCTTTTTCAAGCCTTATATGACAATAGAGCATAAAAGTGTATTGCTCGGAGAAACAATACAATATCTGGATGTTGTAAAAGAAAAAAAAGGCGTCTGGGTAGATGCAACAGCGGGCTTCGGAGGACATAGTGAGAAAATACTGGAAAATATGTCGGACGAAGCCGTTTTGCTAAGTATGGACAGGGACGAACAGGCTCTTGAAATAACCCGGGAAAGGCTTAAAAAACATACAAACGCCGAAGTAATTCATTCGGAGTTCTCGGAAATTGCCGGAGTTTTAAGCAAAAGAGGGATAGAGCAGATAAACGGAATAATATATGATCTTGGAGTATCCAGCCTGCATTTTGACAGTGCAAAAAGAGGATTTTCGTTTTCCGCTGACGCACCGCTTGATATGAGAATGAACAGGAAATCCGGGCTCACGGCGTATGATGTTGTGAACTCATATAATAGAGCGGATCTTGAAAGGGTGCTGCGTGATTACGGAGAAGAATGGCAGTATGAAAGAATTGTATCCGCGATAATGAGGCGCAGGCCCGTTAAAACAACGGGAGAACTTGCGGAAATAATTGCAGACGCAAAAAAAGGCATGGAAAAGATACACCCGGCGACAAAAGTTTTTCAGGGGATAAGGATTGAAGTTAATGATGAACTTAATGAGATTGAAAACAGCCTTGCTGCTGTTTTGCCGTATCTGGGGAAAGGCGCGAGGATATGCGTTATATCGTTCCATTCCCTGGAAGACAGAATTGTGAAGAATTTTTTTAAAAAAAATATGAATAAAAACGGCGGAGAACTTCTGGTATTGACAAAGAAGCCGGTGCGCCCGGCTGATGATGAAAAACGGGTTAATCCAAGGTCCAGAAGCGCAAAACTCCGCGCGGCCGAAAAAACATAAAGGATCCGGAGAAATGGCTGAGTTTTCAAAAAAGTTTTTCAGAGGCACGGCTTCAAAACATACATATAGTTCGCGCAGGCAGGGGAATACAGTGCTCTGGCTGGTGATTCTGTTGTTTATACCTGTATTTTTTTATGTATGGCTGCAGATAAAAAGTGTAAAAATGAATTATGACATAAATGAACTTATTGGAAAAAAGGAAGAGCTTTTGGCTGAAAACCGCCGTTTAAACTGGCGGATGGAAACTCTTATATCAGGAGAAGCCATGGAAAAAGTGGCTATAGAAAGATACGGATTTAAAAGAGCAGGAACGGGCGATATTTATGTAATACAAAAAGAAAAAAGTTTGCTGGAAAAAATCAAGGGCTTCATAAGCCGGGGATAGAGGCTTGAAGCCTGAAAAGGGCGAAAAATGAAAGATACGCAGAAAAGCTGCAACAGAAGAATAGAGTTTGTATTCGGTTTTTTTGTGATCATTATGGCTCTGGTTGCGGCAAGGCTTATCTGGCTGCAGGTCATAAAACATGACTTTTTTAAAAGGAAAGCCCGCGCAATGCATCTTTCAACTGAAAAGAAGCAGTATGGAAGAGGGAATATATTTGACCGAAACGGAAGAACACTGGCAATGAGCGTAAGAACAGAATCCATATGCGCCGCGCCAATGCTTATAAAAAATAAAAAAAAGGCGGCAAATCTGCTTGCTCATAAACTGGGTATATCTTATGGAGCGGCATACAGGAAGATATCCGGATACAGAAGTTTTTCTTATATCAAGAGAAAAGTAAATCCTGAAACCGCGGATGAGATTCTGAATGCGGGAATAAAGGGTATTTTTTCTCAAAGTGAAGAAAAAAGATTCTATCCGCTGGGAGATACGGCTGCGCATGTAATAGGATTTGCGGGCATGGATAATAAAGGTCTTGAAGGGATAGAACGAGAAATGGAAAAATATCTGCGCGGAAAAACAGGCAGAACGGTTATCAGAAGGGATGCAAGAAGAAGGGCGATAAATCTTAAACCTGTAAATATAAAGAAAGCGGAAAAAGGCGCGGATGTTTATCTTACTCTCGATGCAACTATCCAGCGTTTTGCGGAGAAAGAATTAAATAAAATAGCGGAAAAATATAACGCCGAAAAAGGGAGTGTTATAATTATGGAACCGGATACAGGGGCCATACTTGCGCTGGCGAATTACCCTGCTTTTGATCTGAATAATTTCGGCGATTATTCCAATGCCGCAAGAAGAAATACGGCTGTAGTGGATATATTTGAACCGGGTTCCACTTTTAAAATATTTACTATGTCGGCGTTTCTGAGGGAATTTAAGGACGTAAAGGATTATAAGGTACATTGCGGCTCCGGCAGGCAGATGTTTTTTGACCGAAATGTAAATGACCACGAAGAATACGAATGGCTTACGCTTCCGGAGGTAATAAAGTATTCCTCAAATATAGGCATGGTAAATATTGCATTAAGATTGAAGCAGTCCAATTTGTATAAAGAATATGCCGGATTTGGATTTGGAAAAAAAACAGGCATAGAAATACCCGGAGAGGCCCGGGGGATTTTAAGGCATTACAGAGATTGGGACAATACGACGCTTACATCTATTCCGTATGGACAGGAAGTTGCGGTAACAGCCGTTCAGCTCGCGAAGGCTTATGCTGTAATCGCGAACGGCGGATATGATATTAATCCGCATATTGTAGATAGAATTGAAAGAAATAATAAAGTTATATTTAAAAGCAGGAACAGAAGAAGCAAAAGGCTGATTCCCGGAGATATAAACGAACGTCTTATATATATGCTTTCGGAAGCGGTTAAAGAGGACGGCACGGGCAGGAAGGCGGCCATAACGGGATATAATGTCGCGGGGAAAACAGGAACCGCTCAAAAGCACAGAAAAAACGGGAGGGGATATATGAAAGGCTCCTATGTTGCTTCGTTTGCGGGGTTTCTGCCCGCGGAAAAAGCGAAGGTTCTTGCGCTTGTGGTTCTTGACGAGCCGAAACCTGTTTATTACGGCGGCGATGCCGCTGCCCCTGTTTTTAAGAAAATAAGCGAGAATATAATATCATATATGAAAATAACATCAGGCAGAAAAATTGAATCGGCAGATACGCCGGAGGAAAAACCATATGTCAGTTTTCAAGTGCCTGAAATGAGAATGAAAAGATATATAGAAGTACGGGATCATCTGAATGAAAAAAAAGTAAGTTTTTCACGGTATGGATACGGGCATTTTGTCATAAGACAGAGTCCGGAACCCGGTGTTAAATTGGAGCCGGGGGAAAGAATAAATCTTTATCTGGGCGATAAACTGGATGAAAACAGATTAAGGGTTTATATGCCTGATTTAAAAGGCATGAGTATAAGAAAGACACTCCGGATCATGGAAGAAATGGGATTGAAAGTGAAAGTGCAGGGCAGCGGCTTTGCCGTGCGGCAGAAACCCGGACCGGGTGTTGCCGTCGCAAAAGGAAGCGAATGCAGCGTAAGTTTTGGGCTGAAGGAGGACCTGTGAAAATAAAAGATATACTTGAAGGGATAAAATATAAAGTTGAACAGGGAACCGATGAAGCGTTTGTGTCCGGAATAGAAGAATCTTCAGAGCAGATAAAAAAAGGTTCGGCCTTTTTCTGTATACGCGGGTTTAAAACAGACGGGCATATTTTTGCCGCTGAAGCGGCCCGGAAAAAAGCCGGGGCGGTAATCGTTGAAAAAAAGACAGCAGTCAGGGATAAAAATATAAATATAATACGGGTAGCAAATACAAAAAAGGCTCTTTTGAAAGCAGTTGAGAAAATATACGCCGATGACAGGAGAAAAGTATCGGTCATAGGCATAACGGGAACAAACGGGAAAACAACAGTTTCCTATATTGCGGACGCAATGATTAAAAGCAAAACGCACGGAGAAAATACAGTAATAGGAACAGTGGGATATAAAATAGGGAATAAAAAATATCCGGCAGCAACAACAACACCGTCAAATCTTGTTGTAAATAAGATTATAAGAAGATCCGCGGAGAAAAAAATAAAAAATATTATAATGGAGGTTTCTTCGCATGCGCTTTCACAGGGAAGAGTTGAAAACATAAAGTTTGACGCGGCAGTGATAACCAATATCACCAGGGATCATATTGACTATCACAGAACGCGGAATAATTATATAAGATCAAAACTTAAGATAATATCCAAAATAAAAGACGGCGGGATTCTTGTACTGAACCGCGACGATAGTTCTTTTGTTCCGGCTATGAAAGAAGCGGAAAAAAAAGGCGTGAAGGTAATTACTTTTTCGTTTGGAAAAAAGGCGGATATAAGAGTTTTGAAACATAAGTCAGGCCTGAATGGTTCTGAATTTATACTGGAAACAGAAGGGAAACAATATCCATTTAAAACAAGACTTATAGGGGAGCATAACATAAGCAATATAATGGCGGCTGCAGGTGTTGTGTGCGATAAGGTTAATATTAAAGATATGCAGAAGGCAGTAAAAAAATTCGAGGCTGTAAAAGGACGGATGGAGACGATTGAAACAGAAAAATGCAGGGTGATCGTTGATTTTGCGCATACCCCGGATTCAATGAAAAAAGTCCTGCAGAAATTAAGAGCGCTGGGCAGCGGTAAAATAATAACGGTCTTTGGCGCCGGCGGAAACAGGGATAAGGGCAAAAGAATGATCATGGGGAAAATTGCCGGGGATTTCAGCGATCGCATAATAGTTACTTCTGATAATCCAAGAGACGAGAAGCCGGAGAATATAATAAAAGATATTGTTTCCGGAATAAAACAAAAAGAAAAGTTTAAAATAGAATCAAACAGGAGGAAAGCCATACGTCTCGGTGTTAAAAACGCCGGAGAAAAAGACATCGTTGTGATACTGGGCAAAGGGCATGAAACATATCAGGAGATTAAAGGAAAGCGGTATCCGTTTGATGACATTTTTGAAGCGGAAAAGGCAGTAAAGGACAGACGGACCAGGCTTATTGATATTTTGGGGAATGAGAATTCTTATAAAGTTATTCAGGGCAGTGATATGGCGGAAATATCTTCAATAGAGGAGTTTTCGGGCGGCGCGAAAAAAGGGAGTGTTTTTGTATGTGTGAAAGGCATAAAAACAAACGGACATAAATATATACGCGAAGCTTTTGAAAACGGAGCCTGCGCCGCAGTTGTGCAGGAAAAAGTAAAGGCGCCGAAAGGAATGACGGTCATACAGGTCAGTGATACAAAAAAAGCTTTTTCCGGTATGATTGATATATATTACAAAGAGGTGCTTGAAAAAATAAAAATAATAGGAGTGACGGGGACAAACGGGAAGACAACAGTTTCCTCTTTGATCGCCTTTTTAATAAAGGAAAAAACAAAAAAAAATCCGGCATTCATAGGCACTATAAATTATTCGGACGGCAGAAAAAATTATAAGGCGGTAAATACAACGCCTTCAAAACTTCAAATCTGCAGGATAGCTGAAAAGGCTCTGAGGGCAGGGGTGAAATATCTGGTTATGGAGGTTTCTTCCCATGCCCTGGACCAGGGGCGTGTGGAAAATCTGAAATTTGATACCGCAGTGATAACAAATATTACAAGGGAGCATCTGGATTATCATGCGGATATAGGGAAGTATATAAATGTAAAGATGAGTATCGCTGAAGCCGTAGAGCCCGGCGGCAGACTGGTGCTGAATGCGGATGACAAGAACAGCGCCGGAAAATTTTCGAAAATAAGGTCTGCTGATATAGAGATTGTCAGGTACGGAATAAAGAGCCGGAAAAACGATATTAAAGCGGCGGAATGCAGGGTTTGCGGGCAAGGTTCTGAGTTTATGATTTTATCGGGGAAAAGAAAAATAAAGATTAAAACACAGCTTATAGGAGAACATAATATATACAATATTCTTGCCGCAGCCGGTGCGCTAGAAGGCTTTATGGACCTTAAAGAAATAAAAACAGCACTCATGAAGTTCCAAGGGGTTAAAGGGCGCATGGAAAAAGTATATTCCGGAGATATGAAGGTATTTATGGATTTTGCGCATACTCCGGACGGTCTGGAAAAAGTGCTTCAGACGCTCAACCAGATAAAAGAAAATAATATTACGCTTGTTCTGGGAGTGTCCGGGAACAGAGATAAAGGGAAAAGGCCCATTATGGGAAGGATTGCGGAGAAACTTGCCGATAGAATTATTTTAACCACAGATAATCCGAGGTTTGAAGAGCCAAGTGCAATTATAAAAGGGATCCTGTCGGGAATGAAACACCCCGAAAAAGCAGAGATAGAATATGACCGGAAAAAAGCTGTTGAAAAAGGGATAGTAACCGCGGATAAAGGCGGTATCGTACTGATTACAGGAAAAGGGCACAGCAATTATCAGGAAATAAAGGGAAAGTATGTAAGATTGGATGAAAGGCCGGTAATCATGAGAACCATACAGAGGATAAACAGCGGTAAAAATAAAAGAACCGGAAAGGGAAAAAGTGGAGCTTACTGTTAAAGAAATTTATGAGTTTTTTTCAAAAGTGTATAAAGGAAAGAACAGCCGTGTGAAAGGTATATCTATTGATACCAGAAGTCTGGTTAAAGGAAGCGTGTTTTTTGCTCTTAAAGGCGAAAGCACAGACGGACACAAGTTTATTAAGAATGCCGTGAAAAAAAAAGCAGCGGTGATTATCAATGAAATGTATGACGCACCGGGAATGCTGAAAGTAAAGGATACAAAAAAAGCACTGCTGGAACTGGCGGGATATTATTATTCCAAGTTTCCGGAACTGAAGACAGCCGCAATAACAGGAAGCAACGGCAAGACAACCACCAAGGAAATCCTGGCGGCTATAATGGCGGAAAAATATTATGTGCATAAAAATATAAGAAGTTATAACAATCATACAGGGCTTCCTCTTACAATATTCGGATTAAGAAGGAAGCATCAGGTGTTTGTTGCGGAGATCGGGATGAACAGAAAAGGAGAGATTGCGCGTCTGGTCAGAATAATAAAACCCGATACAGCCGCTATAACAAATGTAGGAAGGGCTCATGCGGGTTTTTTTAGAGGCGTAAAAGGTATTGCTGCGGCAAAAGCGGAAATAATAAGCGGAATAAAAAAGAACGGAGCTGTGGTGCTGAATAAAGATGACAGATATTATGATTATTTCGCGGAAAAAACCGCCGGCAGAAAAATCATAAGTTTTGGAATAAAAAAAGGAATATTCCGCGCGAAAAATATACGCAGAGAAAAAAGTTACACGGTGTTTGATATATGCTTTAAAGGCAGAAAAAAGAAAATAAGAACAAAGCTTAAAGGGATACATAATGTTTATAACATAACCGCGGCAGCGGCGGCCGCTTCAGTACTGGGATGCGGATTAAATGACGCGGCAGAAGCAATGAAGAAATTCAGCATGAAGGGATCAATGCGGTTTGATGAAAAAGTTTCGGACGGAATCAGAGTCATAAATGATTCCTACAACGCAAATCCGGATTCTTTCAGAGCGTCCGTGGAAACAATCAAGGATGAAGGATATAAAAATATAATAACGGTTACGGGCGATATGCTTGAACTGGGAAAAGGATCAGAAAAGGCTCATATTGAAGCGGGGCGGATGCTTGCGTCTTTGAATCCGAAAAAAGTTTTTATTTTCGGGAAGTACGCGCTTTATGTGAAGAAAGGTTTTCTGGCAGAGACCGCCGGAGCGGATAACCGCGATGTGCGGATATTTGCAAGCAAAATGAAGTTAAAGAAAATACTGAAGAATGAAATGAAAAAAGGCGATACCCTGTTTCTGAAAGCAAGCAGAGCAAATAAGCTGGACGAAATAATATAAAAGAAGAAGAGGTGTTTGATGTTTTATCATGTTATTTATCCGTTGTATGAATATATGTCGGTTTTAAATGTTTTCAGGTATATTACCGTGCGGTCGGCTTTTGCGGCAATAACAGCTTTTGTACTGACTCTTATTATAGGTGATTTTGTGATAAAAAAACTGAAAAAAATGAAGATCAATCAGGTAATCAGAAAAGAGGGGCCGAAAAAACACAGGATAAAGCAGGGAACGCCGACAATGGGCGGAATAATGATTCTTTTTTCATTTATTATATCAATTGCGCTTTGGGGAAGATTTGATAATTCATATGTATGGATCGTAATAATGGCGGCGGTTCTGTTTGCGGGAATAGGTTTTATTGATGATTATATGAAACTGAAAGTGGGGACGCGGGGGATGCCCGGTAAAATAAAGCTCACTCTGCAGTTCTTGTCGGCTTTTGCGGTTATAGGTGTTTTTATTTATTTTTCAGGAACAAAGATTGAAGGGATAACAAATGTTGATATACCGTTTATAAAGGATCCTTTTTATCTTCCCATGTGGCTGTATGTGATCTTTACCGCATTGGTCATAGCAGGATGGTCAAATGCCGTTAATCTTACGGATGGCCTTGACGGTCTTGCTACGGGTTTATCGCTGTTTGTTTTTGTAACTCTTGTCATAATGGCGTATATAATAGGAAATGTTAATATGAGCGAATATCTGCTTATAACCCATATTCTGCAGAGCAGTGAACTGACGGTTGTATGCGCCGCTTTTGTGGGCGCGCTTCTTGGTTTTTTATGGTTTAATTCCTATCCCGCACAGGTTTTTATGGGTGATGTGGGTGCGCTTATGCTTGGAGGAGTTATAGGAACGATCGCCATACTTATAAAGCAGGAAATTTTGCTTTTAATTGTCGGAATGATATTTGTGGTGGAGGTATTATCGGTTATTCTGCAGGTTACGTCATATAAAATGACCAAAAAAAGAATTTTTAAAATGGCGCCGCTTCATCATCATTATCAGCTGAAAGGGATATCGGAGCCGAAGATAATAATGCGTTTCTGGATAGTTGCGATAATAGTTCTGCTGTTTACACTCAGTACTTTAAAATTGAGGTGAAGAAATGACGCAGGTAAAAGGAAAAAAAGTGCTCGTGCTCGGCGCGGGAAAGAGCGGTGTTTCTGCGGCAAAGTTTGCCCTGGCGCTGGGAGCGTCGGGGGTAACGTTGAGTGATATAAAGCCCAAAGAGAAACTGAGTGAAGAAGCGCTTTTGCTTGAAGGGCGCGGAGTGGTGCTTGAGACCGGTGTGCATTCAAATGAAACAATACTGGAATCAGATGTGATAATTATGAGTCCGGGAATTCCCGCCGCCGGCGATTGGTATGACATGGCGGCAAGGCACAGCAAAGAGATCGTGGGAGAAATAGAATTTGCCTGCGGTTATACGGACGCGAAAATAATAGCGGTTACCGGAACAAACGGAAAAACAACAACCGCAACATTGATGTATGAAATATTTAAAGCACAGCAAACCGGTGAAAAAACTGCGCTTGCCGGAAATATAGGAACGCCCTTATGTGATGTATTGATGAAAGACCGCACATATGAATATATTATTCTTGAAGTGTCAAGTTTTCAGCTGGAAACAATAAAGAAGTTTAAACCTTATATCGCGGTTATACTTAATATAACAGAGGATCATCTTGACAGGTATGCGGGCATACAGGAATATGCCGAAGCAAAAGCCAGGATATTCCGCAATCAGAATGACAATGATTATCTCATTCTTAATGCAAATGACAGGTTTACAAATATAATGTCTTCCATGTCAAAATCAAATAAAGTTTTATTTTCGGTATCGGATATAATTCCTGACGGGTATTATATGAAAAATAATTTTTTCTATAAAAATGTTTTTGGCGAAGAAAAAGAAATTTTCGGAGCAGAAAATATTAAACTCCGCGGGCCTCATAATTATGAGAACATAACAGCGTGTCTGATTATATCAGACATAATGAAGTTTGATCTTAAAATGACGGAAAAAACCATCAAGAATTTTAACGGGCTGCCTCACCGCATGGAATATGCAGGGACTGCCGGAGGGAAAACTTTTTATAATGATTCCAAGGCGACAAATATAGACGCGGCGGTAAAAGCAGTAAGTTCATTCGGAAAGAATACCGCGCTGATTCTGGGAGGCAGAGAAAAGGGAACGGATTTCAGACCCCTTTATGACGCGGCCGGAGAAAATATAAAACTTATTATAGCGCTTGGAGAAAACGCGGTTAAAATAGAAAATATTTTTTCTGATAAAATTCCGGTTGTCAGGGTTTCTTCCATGGCTGAAGCAGTGGACGCCGGGCTTGATGCGGATGTTGAATCAGTTGTTCTTTCGCCGGCCTGCGCCAGTTTTGATATGTTTAAAAATTACAGCCACAGGGGCGATGTTTTCAAAAAAAATGTTCTTAAGGCGGTAAAAAATGAACAGACATCTTGATAATACTGATTATAAACTTTTATTTGTATTTGTTGTGATGCTGCTTTTTGGATTGATAATGGTTTATTCAAGCAGTTCGGTTATTGCGTATGACAGGTACGGCGATTCCGGTTATTTTTTCAAAAAACAGATAATGTGGGCGGTTATAGGAATTATATTCGGAATAATACTTTTTAAAACCGGGCCGGAAAAGATAAAACCGTATGCGACAGCAGCTCTTGCGGTGAGTATTGTTATGATATATGCGGTGCATTTTCCGGGCCTGGGAAATACAGCCGGAGGAGCAACAAGGTGGCTGACATTGGGGGCTCTTCCTGCGTTTCAGCCTTTTGAAATAGCAAAGCTTGTTTATGTTGTATGGCTGGCGTATGTTTTTTCCGACGAAAATCTGGAGGATCAGAAAAAAATTATAAGAGCCGCGGGTTTTACGGCTGTTTTATGCGCGGGCCTTATACTGCAGAGAGATTTTGGAGGTATGGCCATAATTTCAGCGCTTTTTATTGTTATGCTTTTTATATCGGGTATTTCGGTAAAGTTTCTGCTGATTTCCATACCTGCTTTTCTTGGGATTTTTACATGGCTTATTGTAAGCCAGCCGTATAGACTTAAAAGAATATTTGTTTATCTGGATCCATGGAAGGATTATTTTGGCGCGGGATGGCAGTCTGCCCAGTCATTAACTGCAATAGGGTCCGGCGGGATATTCGGGCTTGGGATATCCCACAGCCAGCAGAAATTTCTTTATCTCCCCACGCCTCACACCGATTATATTTTTTCAATAATCGGCGAGGAAACAGGCATAATTGGAGCGTTTTTTATTCTGGCGGCGTTTTTTGTGATTTTGTGGCGGGGATTTGCTATTGCTCATGCGGCGTCTGACAGATTTCTGAAATTTCTGGCCTGTTCTGTGACCATGATGTTTATTATTCAGGCTTTTGTCAATATAGGTGTTGCAACATCCCTCCTGCCTCCCAAGGGAACAACTCTTCCCTTTATCAGTGCGGGAGGTTCTTCGCTGGTTGTTTCCATTTGCGCCGCGGCAATACTACTGTCAGCCGCGAAACGGGTATTTGGAGAAAGACGATGAAGATAATTTTTGCATGCGGCGGAACAGGCGGACATATATATCCCGCGGTTGCTGTTGCGGAGAAACTGAAAAAAAACAACAAAAAGACAGAGGTGCTTTTTATAGGAAATGAAAATGGTATGGAAAAGAGAATAATAAAGGACCGTGGATATGTTTTTAAAGGAATTGCGGCGTATCCGTTTGTGAGAAAGATAAGTTTTCGGAATATCATTAATTTCTCCGGCAATATAAAGGCATTTATCAGGGCGCGTTCGTATATAAAAGATTTTGATCCTGATTTTGTGGCGGGTACGGGAGGTTTTGTTTCTTTTCCTGTGGTTTTGGCTGCGCAGTTTATGGGAAAGAAAACGCTGATACATGAACCTAATATGCATCCGGGGCTCGCTAACAGAGTCCTGGGAAAGAGGGCTTCTGTTATTACAACGGGATTTGAAGAAACAAAAAAATGGTTTCCGGCCGGAAAAACATTTGCGGCGGGGAATCCGGTGAGAAAAGGCATAGGGACAGGAAACAGAAAAAAAAGCTGCGGAAAATTCGGGCTCTCTTTATCAAAGAAAACAGTGCTTATAATGCCGGGTTCAAGAGCGGCCGTTAATATAAACAAAACTGTTCTCGCTTCAATGCCGCTTTTGGAAAAAATAAAGGATATCCAGCTTTTATGGATGTGCGGAAAGGCGGAATACGAAAGTCTGAAGAAAGCCCTTGGAAAAAATAAAAGGGTTAAGGTTAAGCTGAAAGACTTTATTATGAATGCTGAAGAGGCATATTCGTGCGCTGATGCGGGTGTCATGAGGGCAGGCGCCGCCACGCTATCAGAGATTGCCGCGGTGCAGCTTCCGTCCATACTTGTGCCCTACCCTTATGCGGCCGGAAATCATCAGGAAAAAAACGCGGATGTATTCAGGGCCGCAAATGCCGCGGTTGTTGTAAAAGACAGCGAGTTTGAGCCTGAAGTATTTGTGAAGGCTTTAAAAAAAATATTAAACAGCAGAACCGGTTCAGAAATAAAAAAAAACATACGGGCGGTATATAAAGCCGGCGGCGCGGAAAATATAGCCCGGATCATAACGGAGAGAATAAATGACTGAGAAAATAAAAAGAATCCATTTTATAGGGATAGGCGGAGCCGGCATGAACGGTATTGCGGAAATATTTATAAATATGGGCTATAAGGTATCAGGTTCGGACATAAAAAACAGTTCCAATACAAGACGTATAAAAAGACTCGGCGGAATCGTTTATAACGGACACAATGGAAAAAATGTAAAGAAAGCCGATGTTGTTGTTTATTCCAATGCGGTACCGGATACAAATCCGGAAATACTGGAAGCGAAAAAAATGAAAATACCGGTTCTGCCCAGAGCTGTTATGCTGGATGAGATTCTCAGGCTGAAAACGGGAATAGCAATAGCCGGCTCTCACGGTAAAACAACAACGACATCAATGCTGGCGAATATTTTTGAAGAGGCAAAAAAAGACCCTACATATATAGTCGGAGGCGTGGTGAAAGCAAAAGGAGTCCACGCGAAGGCGGGGAAAGGCAGGTATGTGATAGCGGAAGCCTGCGAAGCTTATGGTTCGTTTCTGCATCTGAATCCCGTTATTGCGGGAGTCACAAATATTGACAATGACCATATGGATTTTTATAAAAAAATGGACGCGCTTAAAGAGGCTTTTGTTAATTTCATAAATAAAATACCTTTTTATGGGATGGCATATCTGAACGGCGATGACAGAAATATCCGCTCCATACTTGATGATGTTTTTGTAAGACATTATCTTTATGGTTTTTCAAAGAAAAACGACATGTATGCCGCGGATTTGAAGATGTCAGGCCTTACGCAGACATTTGACATATATGAAAAAGGTTCAAAGTTTGGATCCTTTGAACTTGATATCCCGGGGAAATACAATGTTATGAACGCATTATGCGCGATCGCGATCGCACACGGCGCGGGAATAAAGCCGGACGTCATAAAAAAAGCACTTAAAAATTTCAGAAATGTGCAGAGACGGTTTAATGTTTATAAAAACCGGAATTTTACAATAGTTGATGATTATGCCCATCATCCGGTGGAAATAAGAAAAGTTCTTGAGGCGGGCAGAGAAGTTGCCGGCGGGAAAGTTATTGCCGTTTTTCAGCCGCATCTTTTTTCACGGACAAAACAGATGTATAAAGAATTTGCCGAAGCTCTTTCAGCGGCAGATTGTGTTATTCTTGATGATATTTATCCGGCCAGAGAAAAACCCATGCCGGGAGTATCTTCATCGCTCATATCGGACCTGATGAAGGCAAAAGGATTTAAAAAAGTATATTATGACAAAGGCGGAAAGAAAATAACAGACAGACTGAAAAAAACAGTGAATAAAGGCGATTTTATCTTTCTTCTTGGAGCTGGAAATATAAATGAAATGAGAAAAATAATTGAAAAGGAGCTTTTGTGAAAACAGAGAACATCGTAAAACTTTTCAAAGCTGAGGGAATAAAGACAGAAAAAGACTACTGCGTAAAGAGCCTCACCACATATAAAATAGGAGGCAGAGCAGCTGTTTATGCTGAGGTTGGGAACGAGAAGCAGCTTGAAGCCGCATTAAAAATATGCAGTGCTGAAAAATCTGATTTTATGGTATTTGGATGTTTTTCAAATGTACTTATAAGAGAGGGGGCTATAAGAAAGGTATTTATCAGGCTTAAAGGCGGTTTTGAAAAGATAGATTTCAGGAAAACACATGTTTATGCGGGAGCAGGAGTGAAAAACAGTGTTTTTCTTAAGCGGCTTGCGGAAAAAGGGCTCAAGGGCGCTGAATTTATGGCGGGTATTCCAGGAAGCATGGGAGGAGCTGTTTACATGAACGCGGGCGCATACGGAAAATGTATGGAGGATATAATAAAAAGGATAAATGTAATGGACAGGAAAGGGAAAATGAAGACAATTGAAAATAAAAAAGGAGTTTTTTTATACAGGGGAAGTGTTTTTCAGAAAAAAACATGGATTATAACAGGTGTGGAAATCAGACTCCAAAGAGGAGACAGCGCCCTTATAAATGAAGAAATAAAGGGAATAATAAAATCACGGCATATGAAACATCCCTGGAAGGAAAATTCCGCAGGGAGTGTTTTTAAGAATAAATTTCCGCGTTATTCGGCGGGCCGTCTTATTGAAGAAGCGGGTATGAAGGGTGTTTCCCTGGGCGGCGCGGAAGTTTCGCGAAAACATGCGAATTTTATAGTAAATAAAGAAAATGCTTCTTTTAAAGATGTCACAGGGCTTATAAATAAGGTCAAGAGGCAGGTTTATAAAAAACACGGAATAAAGTTAAAAGAAGAAGTGAGGATAATTAAATGATGAACGCGGACGGGAGGAGTACAGAGTGAAGAGAATGCCGGATAAAAAATTTAAGGCGCTTACAGTAGGTGTTCTTATGGGAGGCGATTCTGAAGAACGCATGGTTTCTCTTGCTTCCGGGAAAGCTGTTGCCGGAGAATTAAAGAAAAACGGACATAAAGTGAAACTGATAGACATAAAAGGAAACGGCATTGATAAAATAAAAAATGCCGGAATTGATGCCGCTTTCCTGGCGCTTCATGGAAAATACGGAGAAGACGGAATAATACAGGGCATTCTGGAATTTATGAAAATACCTTATACGGGTTCCGGAGTTTTAGCGTCCGCGCTGGCCATGAACAAGGCTGGTACAAAGCATATAATGAATATGGCGGGAATTCCGACGCCCGAAGGCGGAATAATAGAAAATATAAACGGAATACGGAAAAAAGGATTAAAATATCCGGTTGTTTTAAAGCCTGAATCCGGAGGTTCGGCGGTGGATGTATTTATTGCAAAAAACGCAGAAGAAGCAGCCGCGGCAGTGAGCAAGATCAAGGATTCCGGACGGCTTGTATTGGCTGAAGAATATATAAAAGGAACGGAAATAACCGTTCCGGTTCTTTTGGACAGAGTGCTGCCTGTGATAGAAATAGTGCCGCATAACGATTTTTATGATTATGACGCAAAGTATACCGAAGGCGGGTCAACACATATAATACCCGCCCGTATAAAAAGGAAAACAGAAAAAAAAGCGCGGGAACTGGCGGTAAAACTGCATGCGGAATTAGGATGCCGGGATTATTCCAGGATAGATATGATTGTAAGAAAAGATAAATGCTACGTTCTTGAGGCCAATACACTTCCCGGAATGACAGGTACGAGCCTTTTTCCGGAAGCGGCGCGGGCCGCAGGTATTTCTTTTTATGAACTTATAAGTATTCTTATAAAAGAAGCAATAAAGAGGAAAGAATGAGAAAAAAGAAATTTTTTGTCAGGCGCCACAGAGCATACAGCCCCGCGATAGGTTTAAATAATATTGCGGAAGTTTTGAGAAACGCTTTGATCAGTCTTTTGGTTGCGGCGGTGTTTTTGGCGGCGGCCGGTGTTATTATTAAATATTTTGTTGAGAAAAACGGTATTGAATTCAGAATGCCTGATATTTTTTCAAGGCCGGCTTATATAATGATAAAGGAGGATGTGCGTGTTATTTATACGGACGGCAGGGCTGAAATAATTCCTGATGAAATGGGATTGTCATCGTTCCCGGTAATATCAGGCGTAAATGTCAATGAAAAAAGAGAAGAACATAAAAAAGCCCTTAAGCAGGCGCTGAAAATAAAACCGCGCTATCTTGCGGGGATTTCGGAAATTATTATTAATGATCCGGATAATATAATACTTATTACGCTGGACGGGAAAAAAATATACGCGGGCGACCGGATTGATAACGATAAAATGAAAAGATATAAACTTGTATCAGATAAGGCCGGGGAACTGGGGAAGAGATACAGTGCGATAGATATGAGATATAAAAACAGGGTGATAATAAAATGAAAGGATGTGATGAAAAATGGTAAATTCTGACATGGAGAACATAATAGCGGCAGTGGATATTGGAACAACCAAGGTTTGTACGGTTATAGCGGAAATAAGAGGTGAGGAAATAAATGTGATAGGAGTCGGCTGGCAGGAGAACAACGGGGTTTCAAAAGGTTCTGTGGTAAATATTGCCGATACATCAAAGGCGATAAAACGCTCAATCGAAAAAGCCGAGGAAATGGCAAATGTTGGAGTGGATGCCGTGATAGCTTCTATTTCGGGAAAACATATAATGGGAATAAAAGGGCACGGGATGTCATCACTGTCCCATTCAAAACAAAAAGAAATATCAGAAGCGGATATTGACCGGGCTGTTGAAGGCGCCACGTCCCTGCCGATGTCAAATGACAGGGAAACACTTCACGTTCTTCCCATGCAGTATATTGTTGATTCGCAGGATGAGATAAGAAATCCCCTGGGTATGACGGGTATGAAACTTGAAGTGGATGCATATATTATAACAGGCGCAACTACCGCGATAGACAACGTGAGAAAGGTTATTGATAAGGCAGGATATAAAGCGGAAGATATAATACTTCAGCCTTTGGGTTCTGCGGAAGCGGTTCTTTATCAGGATGAAAAAGATATCGGAGTGCTGCTGGTTGACATAGGCGGCGGAACAACGGATCTGGCCCTGTATTATAAAGATTCGCTGAGGTTTGTAAAGGTTATACCCGTGGGAGGAAATCTTATCACAAATGATCTTGTGCAGGGTCTGCAGACGCCGAAGATTACAGCGGAAGAAATAAAAAGGAAATACGGAGTGGTTTACGGGGAGGATGCGGGAGATGATGAATATGTGGAAGTGCCGGATATGGGTTCAAGCAAAGTGGAGAATGTTTTAAGAAGGGAACTGACCCGTTATATAAGGCCGCGTATTCAGGAGCTTGTAAGATTTATACAGGCGGAGCTTGAAAAAGAAAATATAGATAAAACAATGTATGCGGGAGGAATAGTTATTACAGGCGGGTCATCGCTTTTGAACGGGGTTGAAAGACTGATAAAAGAAGAAACAAATATGCGCGTCCGTGTGGGAGCGCCGCTGAAAGAGAAAGTAATAGGGCTGTACGATATAGTGAGCACTCCGGAATACTCAACAGCGATAGGTTTGATTGATTATTATATGCATGAACAGGGTGTGAATAATTATTTTCTTAAAAGAAAAGGCTTCTTTGACAGAATATGGCTGTCTATAAAAAAAATAATAAGTGAATATATTTAAGGAGGTGTTTTATGGAAATGAAATTTGAACTGGTAGAGAAAGAAGCGGAAGAGTCGGTGGGCGCTATTATCAAAATAGTGGGAGTAGGAGGATGCGGATGCAATATCGTGAATGATATGTGTGAAATCGGCATAAATGAAGCGGAGTTGATAGCGGTTAATACAGATGTTCAGTCTCTGCAGCGTGTTGATCTGGCTGAAAAAGTTCATATCGGGAAAAAACTCAGAGGAGGAAGAGGTTCGGGCAATAATCCCGGTGTGGGAGAAAAAGCAGCGGAAGAAGACCGGGAGTATATTGAAAATATGCTCAGGGGAACGGATCTTCTTTTTATTACCGCGGGTCTGGGAGGAGGCACGGGATCCGGCGCTGCGCCGGTTATAGCCGAAATTGCAAGGGAAATGGATATTCTCACCGTTGCGGTGGTTATAACACCTTTTGAAATGGAGCTTGACTCCAGGAAAGAAGGATATGTAAAAGATTCCATGAAGAAGCTGAAGGATAAAGTGAAAAATGTCATAGAAATACCCAATGACAGAATATATGAAGCCTGTGATAAACAGATGAATGTTATAGAAGCCTATAGAGAAATAAATAAAGCCCTGATAAGGGTAATAAACGGGCTTGTTCAGATGATTACAATGACAGGGATCCAGAATATAGATTTTGAAGATGTTAAAACAACTCTTCAGGCCGACGGCGATGCGTTCTTGGGTATCGGACGAGAGTCAGGGACCGAAAAGGTCCGTAAAGCTTTTGAAAAAGCCATAAATGATCCATATACCGGAAAAATTGAACTTAATGGGGCGAGAAACATATTGATTAATTTTGTCGGCAACATTAATATTGAAGAACTGCGTGAAATAAAGAATGTTAAGGACCTTGTGGGCGGGGATGCGAGCGTGAAATTCGGCATGGCCAGCAGCCCCGAACTCGGCGAAGATATTGAGGTTGTTGTTTTAATGTCCGGGATGAATGCCGGTAATGAAAAAGAGACAAAGACACAAGAAGAACGAACCGTTAAAAAAGCAAAAGACATGACCAGCTGGATAAGAAAAAATGTGGATGATGATTACAATGATGTTGACCGTCCTACATGGCAGAGGATTGAACTGGAAGATGAAGATAATGAGAAACCGAGGAGTATACAGTAGAACATGAAAAAAACAGTATTTCTGCCGATGTTGATCATGCTTGCGGTATCCGCATCGGCGGTAACGGGCAGCGAACTGGTCAATCTTAAGTTTTTTGAGATTGAGAATAAAGCATCTGTATCCTGTGACTGGATTACGGGCAGGATCACAATTGAGAAAAACGGGATAAAAGCAAAAATTTATCTTAATTATCCGTATGTGCTGGGTATGAGAGAGCATATAAGGATTGATGAATCTCCTTTTGCCAACGGCGAAAATATATTTGTAAGTAAATATACATACGATACGGTATTGGATATTGTTAAGGGCAAAAGGCGCGGCGCCGGAAACATTGCGGCGCCGGAAAAAGAAAAGGAGGAAAAAAAACGGACAGCCGAAAAGAAAAAAAAGCAGGCTGTTTCCGCGGAAAAAAAGCCTGAACCCGCGCCGGCAAAAGAACCTGATGCCGTACGAACCGAAACGCGCAGGAAAAATAACAAGCGGATCATAGTTCTGGATCCCGGACACGGAGGAAAGGATCCCGGAGCCGTGGGAGCCGGAGGGCTGCTGGAAAAGGATGTGGTGTTGGGGATCGCACTCAGGGCAAAATGGTATCTTGATAAATATCCGGGGGTGAAAGTTTATATAACAAGGTCCAAAGACAGATTTATAAGCCTGAAAAAACGCGCTGTATTTGCCAATGAAAAAAAAGCGGATCTGTTTGTAAGCATACACTGCAACGCATCGCCGAGCAGACAGGCCAGAGGAACCAGAACTTATATTTTTTCCAGGATAGCCTCGTCAAAAGAAGCTGCCGCTGCCGCGAAACTGGAAAACAAAGAAGTCGGTATGGTGGAGTTCCTTTTAAATGATCTTAAGAAGGGCGCGACTGAATATCTGAGCATAGAGGCCGCTGGATACATACAGCATAGACTTGTTCAGCGTCTTGGTCTCAGATGGTCGCCCACCGAAAGAGCGCCTTTTTATGTTCTTGCAAATACAGATATGCCTTCTGTTCTTGTTGAAGCGGCTTTTATCACAAATCTCCGCGAAGAACAGAAGTTAAGCGATACCAATTTCCGGGATAAAATCGCGAAAGGCGTTGTTGAGGGAATAAAAGAATATATGGAGAAACTGCAGTGAACAGGTTTTATTCACTGCTGGAGCACCGCGGACTGAGTGTTTTTCAGAATAAGGCGATAAAATCCACCGGTTTATTTCTGGAGTTTTTCACATCAAAAACAGGAGGAGGGAGCAAGGGCCCTTATGAAAGCCTGAATCTGGGTTTTAATACAGGTGACAGGATAAAGGATGTGAAAAAGAACATGGAAAAAGTGAAAAGAGATTTTAGGATAAAAAAAATATATTCGCCGGTGCAGATCCATTCAGACAAAATAGCCGTTGCCTGCGAAGAAACATTTAATTATATAAAAGAAACCGAAGCGGATGCAATAATAACAGCCGAAAGAAACGCGGGAATTGCGGTGAAAACCGCTGACTGTACCGGCAATATAATTGTTGATCCGAAACACAGAACCGCAGCTGCTGTACATGCAGGACGCAGGGGAGTGGAAAACCGCATAATACAAAAAACCGTGGAGCTGATGAAAAAAGAATTCGGTTCGGATCCTTCAGATCTTATTGTTTCAATGTCACCGGCGATCGGGCCGGCTTCTTATTTTGTGGGGCCGGAAGTATATGAACCCATGAGAAAAGAGAAACCGTTCGCGGGTATATTCAAGGAAAAAAAAGGGGGAATTACAATGAATATGTGGCAGGGGAATAAAAATCTGCTGCTGGAGGCCGGCGTCAAAGAAGGAAACATATATATAAATGATATGGATACGTATAAACATAAGAAACTTTTTTATTCGTACCGGCGGGACGGCGTAAAAACAGGCAGGATGATGGCGTGTGTTATGATAAAATAATACAGCCGCATAAAAATACAAAGCGCAAGGAGATTGCGATGAGCGGGGAAAAGGACAGCGAAAAGGATATAATAAGCAGAAATCTCGGAGATGAATGGCAGGATTGGGCCGGGAATCTGTCCGCGCATAACAAAGAGATAAAAGAAGGGAAAAGGCTTTTTCTTGCTTTTTATTCTGCCGCGTTTGTTTTTATTGCCGCAGGAGCGGTGTTTATTTATTATCTGATATCTCCAAGGCTTTATCAATGGCACCCTTATCTGGATGTTATCGTGTTATGGGTCATTATAATTATTTTCGGGTCAGTTCTGATATGGTCGGTTTTTCTTGCCGCGGCGCTTGGTACAGGGAAGAATTTCTTCCCCCTGCGCAGAAAATCGGGGATCCATCTGGAGTGGATGTATCCTTTTATATTAAAAATAGGAGATATGTTCGGCATTTCAAAGGACAGACTTTGGAATTCGCTGATTGTATGCAATAATACACTTGTATATGCAGCAAGAAAAAAATATAAAACAGAAAATATTCTGGTGCTTTTGCCTCGGTGTCTTGACAGAGAAACCAGAACAGCGGCCGCGGAAATCGCGGAGAAATACGGATGCAGAACATTCACGGCAACAGGGGGGTCATCAGCCCGGCAGATGGTGAAAAAAACAGCGCCGGACGCCATAATAGGCGTTGCATGTGAAAGGGATCTTATATCAGGAATGGCGGATGTGCCTCATAATATAACGGTTATCGGAATACCGAACACAAGGCCGGAAGGGCCCTGTAAAAACACACGCATAGATGCAGATGATCTTGAAAAGGCGGTAAAATTTCTGATAAAGGCAGAATGATTCTTAAGTACACCGGTTAAACCTGCTTTTAGATCAGAAAAATGATTCTTTTATGCCTTTTATTATAAGGTCTATTCCGATGGCGCCGATTATAAAACCCATAAGACGCATCAATATCTGCATGTTTTTATCAAATGCGACCTTAAGTTTTTTGTTCGGAACCTTGTCTTTCATTGTTTTTAAACCGATTATAATAAGAAAATTCAAGACTATTACAGCAGTAAGAATTGATACCCCGGCAATAATGGAAAATTTATGTTTGAGCAGGACCGCCAGAGAAATACTTCCCACGCCGGCTATGAACGGCAGGGCTATTTCGGATGCAAGATCATCAAGGTTTTCTTTTATCATTATTATTGCTTTCCGCCCGCTTACTATATAAAGATAGGCAAAGGAAAAAATAACGATGCCGCCGAATATTTTGAAAGATGAAAACGCCATGTCAAGTATTTCATCAAAAAGATATTCTCCGGAAAAAAAGAAAAACAGCAGCAGAATAAGTGAAATAGTTGACGCCTTGAAAAGAACAAGAATGAAGCCTCTGGAAGAAAGATCTTTCATAAGAGGAGAAAGATATATGAATAAAGCAAACGGGTTCATCATTATCAAGAGTGTCAGTATTGCGGAAAACATAAAAGCCTCCATTTTGAATTTTATTTATTATATAGCATAATAAATAAAATTCAAGGTTCGAAATTCCGGATGTCCGGAGAAAAGAAAATTACAAATAAAAAAAAATCTGATATAATGCAGAAAATGTAAAAGGAAGAGGAAATGGATAAAACAGTAAAAATTCTTGCGGCTGCCGCGGTTTTTGCGGTATTTTCAGCGATGACAATAGAAAATCTGCCCGGCTCATATTACGGGTGGTCAAAGGATACCGGAGGAATAAATTATCTGCCTTTTGCGGCTAAAATGCTGGAAGATGACCATGATACAGATGTTTATATATACGCGGACAGAGATGAGCGTTCTTATGAAGCGGGTAAAAGGGCGGCTGAATATTATGAAAAACTTGATCCGGAAGGAAAGCATATTGTTATATGGTTCAGTCCGCCGGAAAAAACCGGGATAATATTCACGGATAAGATGACCCGCGAAAAGGCAGGCGCCAAATATGTCTCCCGCATAGAAAAAGACATATTGAACAGGCTCATTTCCAGGTGGTATACTTCGGACAAGGATGTTCTTGCAAAAGTACTGGGCGCATTTGTATACCTGCTTGAAAAAGATACGATAACAAAGAAAAAAATAAAAGACAATTACGCTTTTATTATACCTGTGGACGATCCTTTATACAGTATTTCTTTTTTGCCCGGAATATCCGGAGCTGTAAGATTATTCTTTCTTGAACCGATCACATTTATAATATTTTTTCCTTTTGTGATGCACTTTATAATGGTGCGAACAATAGGAACTATTTCCGGGCACAGATTCTTTAAGTTCATGAATTTTTTATGGATAACGCTTATGATAACCGTGCTGCTGGCTGTGCTGGCAAAATTAAAAACGCTTTATCCCGTATATTCCGGTATAGTGCTGCTTTTTTCGGGATTTAATATTCCTGTATACATGTATTTTTATCTTGTCTACAAGGATAAACTTGAGGCGGCGGCACAAAGTTATTTCAGGGAAACAACGGGCGGGTTTGATTACCGGAATGTTTTTGAAGGAAAAAAGTGGAAAATATGAAAAGAATTTTCACGGCGGTGTTTTTTCTGATAGTATTATCCGGATGCGGTAAAAAGGATACGGTATATGATCCTTTGAATATGGGCATACCCTATAAACGCGCATATATTGAGGCGGAAATAATAAGAAAACATGAAGGTGAAACCGAAGTTGTTAAAGCAGAAATAGAATATGAAAATGGGGACTACAGGGTTAAAGGCAGTGAGATTCATGATTTTATGATAAAAGACGGAAAGATTTATCTTATAAATAAAAATAACCGGATGGTTTTCATGTACGACAGCATAAATGAAAAAACAGCAGGTTTTATACAGGATATTTTTATACATATGGGCATGAGTGCCGGTAAAAAGGCAGAAAAAGGCAGAGATGAAATGTACGGAAAATACAGATGCAATACGCGGTCCTATGATATTCTGAAACGCAAAAAAGATTTTTATATTAAGACAAAAGTAACGGAACTGCGTGATAAAAAAACAGATATGCTTGTGAATATTCGTACGGTTATACATGCGGCAGAAGTTATGAATAAAGGGAAAAAGGCAATCACTCCGCGCATAAAGGAAGAATACCGGATGATAAAAATAAAAAGAAGGTTTTTTCCCCGCAAAGACTTGTTTGATATCCCCGCGGATATGAAAATAATCAACATGACAAAAGCATACCGCCGGGAAATGAAAAAACGCGGCATCGGCGGAATTAAAGAAAATGAAATGAAAGTGGAAATAAAACCATGAAATACGCTGATGTGGCGGTTTTTTCCGCGGTAAATACAACGTTGACATATTATTTTGATGATGCCGTAAATGTGGCGAGCGGTTCAAGGGTGACTGTGCCGCTGGGACGAAAACTTGTGGCCGGACTTGTTGTAAAGGTTCATGCGGAAAAACCCGAAATGAAATTTAAAGCAAAACAGATTGGCTCGGTGATAGACCCTCTGCCTGTTCTGAATGAAAAACTCATAGAACTGGGAATGTGGACCGCGGAATATTATATAGCCCCGCCCGGTGTTGTTTTTCTGACAATGCTTGCGGCTTTAAATAAATTTGAAGAAAAAAAAATAATAAGATTAACGGATGATTTATCCGGTATGAAACTGACAGATTCCCGGAGAAAAGTCGTGGATTATCTTAATAAAAGGCGGGGAAAAAAAGCTTTTTTGAGCGACATTATAAAAGAAACAGGAATATCAGGCGGCGCAAGAATCGTTGAAGCGCTTGAAGCCTGCGGCATTGTATCGATTCGGCAGTATGCCCGGGAAATAGGGAAAAAATCCCAGGAAAAACAGGCATATACAGGCAGAACTGCCGGGGCTGAAAATATCAGATTAAACAATGAACAGGAAAAGGCGCTTGAACGGATAAATACAGAAATAGAAAAAGGAGTTTTTTTTCCGTTTTTGCTGTATGGAATTACGGGATCGGGAAAAACTGAAATATATTTAAGAGCCGCACAAAAAGTTGCCGCCGCGGGAAAAAAATCAATTATACTTGTGCCGGAGATATTTCTTACTCCTCAGGTTCTGGAAAGGTTTAAAAGCGTGTTTGGCGGAAAAACCGCGGTATATCACAGCGGTTTATCAAAAGCAGAAAGACGCGGAGAATGGATGAAGATGAAGAACGGCAGTGTTGATGTTGTTGTGGGAACCCGTTCGGCTGTTTTTGCGCCTTTTGAAAATACCGGACTTATAGTCGTGGATGAGGAGTTTGACAGTTCCTATAAACAGGAAAATACACCGCGGTATCATGCGAGGGATGTGGCTGTTTACAGGGCGAAACTGGAGAACTGTACAATTATTCTGGGCAGCGCAACTCCGGGTGTGGAGACTTATTATAATGCTTTAAACGGTAAATATGAAATTCTGCATCTTGCCCGGCGGGTAAATAACAGACCGCTTCCGGAAATAAGAGTTGTTGATATGATCCGGGACTGGGGAAAAGGGAATTTGTTTATTTCGGGGACAATGGCCGCGGAACTGAATAATACGGTTGAAAACAATGAACAGGCGATACTTTTTATAAACAGAAGAGGTTTTTCCAATTTTGTCCTATGTAAAAAATGCGGATATGTTGAAAAATGTGAAAGCTGTGATATACCGATGGTTTTTCATAAAACAAAACAGAAATTGATATGCCACTATTGCGACAATGAAAAAGAGCCCGTGAAAGTATGTTCGGAATGCGGTGGAGCCGTGGCATATAAGGGTACAGGCACCCAGCGGGCGCAGGAAACGGTTGAAAAGTTTTTTCCCGGCAAAAGAATAAAGCGTATAGATATGGATTCAATGAGAAAAGGGGCGGATTATTTTGATACATATAATGCGGTAAAAAACAGGGAAGTGGATATTCTGGTCGGGACACAGATGATTGCCAAAGGTTTTGATTTTCCCGAGGTTACATTTGTGGGGGTTATAGGTATTGATTCTGTTCTGAATCTTCCTGATTTCAGATCGGATGAAAGAGTGTTGCAGCTGCTGCTCCAGGTTGCGGGCAGAACGGGAAGGGGGGATAAAAAAGGTATTGTTGTCCTGCAGACTTATAATCCTGAGGCGGAAGGAATAAAATACATATCGTCGTATGATTCAAAGTCTTTTTACAAAAATCAGCTCGAGATAAGGAAGGAAGCCGGTTATCCGCCTTACGCATATCTTATTCAGCTTATAATAAGCGGAAAAGATAATAAAACAGCGCAGAAAAACGCCGAAGCAGCAGGAGAAACAATAAAAAATATAATAAAGAAAAATCATATTTCTTCCATTCATATGCTGGGGCCTGCCGAGGCGGCTATTGCAAAACTGCGCGGTCTTTACAGGTACAGCATACTTTTAAAGGGAAAAAACAGAACAGTTCTCAGAAATACCGTTATTGAAGCAAGATCTGTTCACAGAAACATCAATATGGCGGTAATTGTGGATCCGGTTAATACTCTGTAATCGGAGAGAAAAATGATAATAATCAGGCAGAGATAATGCTTTTGGAGATTCGGGCGAAAATCATACCCGGGTTTTAAGCGTTTAAACTTTACCGGTCCTTAGTATTGAGACAAGCCTTTCTTTGGGCCCTTCTGCGATATTCATAAGTTCATTTATTTTTTCAATGGTTTTTTCAACATCATATTCTATACGGATGATTTTTGCTTCATTGTTTTCTATAATTGCGGCAGATGCCCTTGGATCCCCGTCCCTTGGCTGCCCCACGCTTCCGGGGTTGATTACAGTGATGTCTTTGTTTTTGCGTATATAAGGTATGTGTGTATGGCCCGTAAAAATAAAGTTCTCTTTGATATCATTAAATGAGGCTGAAAATTCATCGTCGGGAAGGTCTTTGTTGATATACGAATACATATCATTGGCGCCTGAATGCGCGGCAAAAAAATGAAAATTATTAAAGAATGTGGCCCGGCTGTGGGAAAGGGATGTAAGGTATTTAACCTGATCTTTATTCACTTTTTTTGAAGTGAAATCCTCTCTTATAAGCTGTGACAGGGACCGTAGTTCTTCCGAACTCTTGCAGCTCATGTTATAAGCCAGGGCATGGTCGTGGTTGCCTTTTAAGGCTATGTCACTGTGTTCTCTTATAAGCCGTATGCATTCCGCGGGATTGGGGCCGAAATCTATAAAATCTCCGAGAAATATAAGCCTGTCGTATTCTATCTGAAGCACAGCCAGCAGCGCTTCCAGATTTGCGTGTACGTCTGATAGTACAAGTACTTTCAAAATGCCCACCACCTAAAAAAAAAATTAAATTTAACAGGTAACCTTATAACATAAGAATCCAAAATAATCAAGAAAAGCCTGAAGTTTTACAGATGAATATAGACTGCAAATGAAAAATTATCTATGAAAATGACGCGGATTGTTATATCATAAAAAAAACGGACAAGGAGGATGCGATGCCTGAAGCGGAAGGACGAAAATATACATTTGAATCTGAAGGAGCCATAGATACAAAGGTGCTGGAAACCATTAAATATACGGGAGGGAAACAGACCATAGAGTATAAAACCCGGGAATTTTCAGCGGTATGTCCCTTTTCCGGACTGCCGGATACGGCGCGTGTGGTTATCCGCTATGTTCCCTGCGAAAAGATAGTGGAACTTAAATCACTTAAATATTATTTTGTAAGCTTCAGAAATGTGGGTATTTATCAGGAAAAGGCAACTGACCGGATGTTTAAGGATATAGAAAAACTGCTTGAACCCGAATATCTTTATGTGGAAACCATTTATAATACCCGCGGAGGAATTGATTCAAAATGTTTTATGGAATCAGAAAAAAAATAATTCTGATTTTATTATGCGCCGCCGCGGCAGCAGGGTGCGTGAAAGAAACTCAAAGCACGGCGGACCGTTTAAAATCAAAAAATGTTAATACTGTTAAAAAAGCGTTTGCCGATGCCTGGCGGCTGGGTGATGCTGCAAATGCGGCAGGGGCCGCGGCATTTTTGGAAAATGCAGAATTTAAAGAAACAGCGGCTTTTGCTCTTGCTTTTATGAATTCTGAAAGTGTTGATAAAATTGTCCTGAGTTTAATGAAAAATGCGCGGAATAAAGAAGCGCATTTGCTGTATTTTTATCTTATATCAAAAAAAAGAAGGCCCGCCGGCTCTGTGTTTGAAACACTGAAAAAGATTTCAGAGCAGGGATCCGGTGCTGAAAAAATATCCGCATATATGACGCTTGCGGCCGCTGAAAACAATGATATGTACGCGGAAAAAATGTATTTGCTTCTGGAAAAAAATCACCGGGAACTGATGCCTGCGGTCAAGAAAGAGATCCTTATTTTTACGGGCAAATCAGGATCTGCCGAAGGGCTTAAAGCCGCGGAAAAAATCGGGAACATAACCGAAATGAAACCGTTTTATAATTATGCAAAAAACCGGGTGGCTCCACGCGAAAAGCCGGAATCAGTGCGGAGTGAAAGAGTGATACTCCGTAATCCGTATTGGAAAAAATCAGAAAAAAATCCGGTTTTTCCCGTGAAGGGCGGCACTTATAAAAGCATGCATACGGCGAATCCGGATATAGTTATGGGAGAACATATGATTTATTTTTACTACAGGTGCGGAGACGGCACCGACCGCATCTGTATGGCGGTGTCGCCTGATTTCCTGTTTGATTTTTCCTCATTTGCCGATTACGCGGGAAATCCAATAATTGATACAGGCGAAAAAGGGTGTTTTGATGACGGCGCCGTTCTGGATCCTGCCGCGGTAAGATTTAAAGAACAGACATTTCTTTACTACAGCGGGCTGGGTGCCGGAAATGATTCTATTGGTGCGGCTGTTTCCGCGGGATATTATGAATTTGAGAAAATAAAAAACAATCCTGTGCTTACGGGCAGAGCCCCGGAGGCGGTTTTAAAGGACGGTATAATATATCTTTATTTTGTCAGGCCCAATAACAGGAACGGTTATTCCGTATTTCTTGCCACTTCTGATAACGGCAGTGATTTTGCTGTTTATTCAGATAAGCCTGTTCTTGATTATTCCGAAGACCGCGGAGAATGGGACGGAATGTCCGTGACAACTCCCAGGATTTATGAAAAAGGCGGCGTTTACTATATGATGTATGCGGGGGATAATAAATACAGAGATTATCCGCCGTATTTTGGACTGGCGTTCTCTTATGATATGGTAAACTGGTATAAAAGTTCTCTGAATCCGCTGTTTTCAAGATCTGAAAAAGGTTTATGGGATGACGGCGGTATATGGTACGGTGAAATTATGGAGTATGAAGGAAAGACATATATGTGGTATGAGGGCTGGGGCGGCGGGCCTGAATCACATGAAAAAGAATACGGACCGGGGCGCAGCCAGATAGGACTTGCGGTGTCGGAGTACGCTTTAGAGGAAATGCTTTAAAGATCCTGTGTTCCTGACAAGCCGGCGGTTCTTACCAGCCGATTATCTTTCTTTCTTTGTACATTTCACCGGTTGTTATTTCTGATGCATCGGCTGATGCCAGCCATACCGGGGTATCAATGCCTTCCTCTATGGAAAGAGGAGCGGCGTCGCTTCCAAGGTCTGTTCTTACCCAGCCCGGATCAACAGATGCAACTATAACCGGTGTGTCTTTTAATTCATCCGCAAGTATTTTTGTTATTGCGTTAACCGCGGTTTTGGAACTGCTGTATGCGGGCATGCCGCCCATTCTCGGAACCGTTAACTGGCCCAGGCCGGAGGAGAAATTTATAATTCTGCCGGAGTCTGATTTTTTCACCATATGCGTGAACTTTTTACACATCCAGAATGTTCCGATGAAATTTATGTCCATTGTTTTTCTGAGTTTTTCAAGATCCGTTGTTTCTGTTGTAGCCGGGCCTTCGCCGAGGCTTACACCCGCATTGTTCACAAGAACGTCTATTTTGTCATAATCTTTTGAAACTTCATCATGAAGTTTTTCTATTGAGTCTGTTGATCCTATATCCGCAATGTAAAGAGATGCGTTTATATTCTCTTTTTTGATATGTTCAAGGGCTTTTTTGCCTTTTTCTTCGTTTCTGCATACCATAATGATATGCGCTCCCATTTTGCCGAGTTTTTCAGCCATGCCCAGGCCAATGCCCTTATTTGCACCTGTGATTAAAACAATCTTTTCTTTCATTGTCATGCCAGCACCTCATTTTTTTGTAATTACGGGAAGTATTGTAACGCATGAAAATCAAAAGTCAAGCATTTGTTTCAACGTTGAAACGAATGCAGGTCCCAGCCAAAAAGACGGGAAAATAAAATCTGCTGTTCAGGGGTTAGTATGTTTTTCAGTTTGGACTTGGTGCGGTCGTGGTTTTTTTTATAAGCGGATTTTTTTTCGGCAAAGAAAAGCCTGAATTCCTGCTGATATCTGTTTTTTAAAGACTGCGGCGCGTCGGCAATGTAAAATATCTGGTTTTCTATTTTTGAAGAATTCACCCGGCAGCGGCATAAAACCGCAAGTGTTTTGGTGTATTTGGAGCCGCTGTTTTTTTTATTTGCGAACAGGGGGAAAAGTTTTTTTTCTGCCGCGTTTTTGTAAGCAAGGTAAGGCGCACCGGATGTGAGTTTTTTCTTTGTGATCTTTTTTATCAATTCTTTCATATGATCTGTAAAGGCAATTTCGTGATTATAATCGTTTACCAGCCATTTTTTTTCGGGCCGGGAGTATATTATGCCTTTGCTGTCATACCACCGTCTGAAAGCTTCGTATTTTACATTGCCGAAAAGTCCGGTAAAGTCTTTTTTAAAAGAATCCGGGTCATTTTCTCCGGGCGCACTGTTTCCGAAGTTAAGCTCAAGCAGGCTATTCAGCAGCTCTTTTTCACGGTTGTTTAATTCCAATTCAATGGATAAAATTTCCGTCAGGTAGAATTGTTCCATCATGCCTCCGGAGAAAATGGTTTAAAGTTTCCGGCTCCAGACATTCATATTCTGGATGCTTCCTGAAATGTTTGTGTTGTTTATAAGAGTTCCGCAGAATTTATAGCCTGCTTTGGCAAAAGTAATGTTCATTCCCGGAGAAAGAGAGCGTGCGATAGTATAAGAGGTTTTATAATTTTCCTGCTTCATTTCTTCTTCCATTGTTTTCAGCAGCGCAAATGCAAGGCCTTTGCCGAGATGATCGGGCAGAGTGGCGAAATCAGTCATTTCAA
Organism: uncultured Spirochaetia bacterium; assembly: GCA_964439215.1. Lineage (GTDB taxonomy): Bacteria > Oederibacteriota > PGYV01 > PGYV01 > CAYTNY01 > CAYTNY01. The sequence goes on along the minus strand of CAYTNY010000002.1, from coordinate 17,281 downwards.
CCGCCTGCCAGCTTGAATAGGTTTCCGCGGAAGAAACCGCGGCTATTTTTTTATTGTTGACTGCTTTGAAATACACAATATTTTCTTTCATCGTCTGTTTTATGTAGTTTTCATCGTGTATGGGGAACGGATATGTCTCAAAAACCTGTCTGAAAACATCCGCGATTTCCGCGCAGTCTTCGGGTGCGGCTCTTGATATGGTATAGTTTTCAAGAGGAATTAAATCCGAAGAAACTTCTTTTTTTAAAGCTATTTCAAGGTTTTTTTCTGTTTCGGCGCGGTCCCTGTTGTCCTGTCTTTGGTCGGAAAGGAATTTCGAGACAAAAGAAACGTCCGTGAGATCGTTGTAAAAGCCTTTTATCCCCGCTTCTTTTACATATCCGTCGTCAAGAAAGAAAGCTTCATACATAGAAGGTATTTTTGCGAAGATTTTTGTGTATTTGTTTTCAAACGCAACGCTGTTAAGATCCCTTAGTATACCGGGCATGTCAATGCGCGAGAGTTTCATAAGATATATTCTGCTGCTGTCAGGGCCGTGCTGGATTGTTGAGCTTCCGAGGGTTTCTATTTTATCCATTTGTTTTCTCCTTTCCGGCGGTATTGCCGGGCATTATAAGTGAGAATGTTATGAAGAACAGGGCTGAGATCAGTATGCCGAAAAGCGTAGCATCAAGTCCGGTTTCCTGTATAAAAAGCGGAAGTTTCAGCGCGCCGGCCTGAGCAAGTATAGTAAAAAGCCCGCCGCTGAGCATTCCTGAAAAAGCCCCCGCAGAGCTTGATCTTTTCCAGAAAAGGGCGCCGAGGGTGGGAATGAAAAGTCCTGAAACCATAAATGCGTAAGCATAAAGTATTGCGCTTAATACGGTTTCAAAACTTATCGCGATTATTATCGCCGCGGCTCCTATTAAAAAAGTAAAGATCTGAGAAAGCTGTATAAGTGTTTTTTCCGGATGGTTTTTATTTAAAATATGTTTTTGAATTATATCATTTACAAAATTGCCGGAAGACGCCATTAGGCAGCTGTCAGCGGTTGACATTATCGCGGAAAAGTAGGCCGCAACAACAAGACCCGCAATGCCAAGCGGAAGAACGGTTTTTATTACCATGGGGAGCCCCATTTCCGACTCAACTCCGGGAAAAAGCACTCTGGCGCACATGCCCAGAAAAACACCCGTGAAGGCCATTACCGGATATTCAAAAAGGCCCGCAATAAACCAGGCTTTCTGCGCTTCTTTTTTGGTCTTGCAGGCAAACATTCTCTGGTAAAGCGTCATGGCAACAAACCAGATGGGTATTATGGTTATCATCCAGTTTATGAACGTAACGGGTTTTATGTTTGAAAGCGTGAAGAATTCAGCGGGCAGCGCTTCGGCAAGAACCGCAAAACCGCCTATTTTAATTACAGCCGCGGGGACAGCAATGAAAAGAAGGCCGAAGATAAGTATTATCCACTGAATGGTATCGGTGTAAATAACGGCTTTTATTCCTCCGACCACCGTATATAATATTGTTATTACAGCAATTACAATAACCGAAAAAATAAGGGGAGAAATATCCCAGGGAGCTGATGTCAGTATGGTTGCGGAAGCCAGTTTCGCGCCGGCTAAAACCTGAGCGCCTGTAAATCCGAGATAACCGATTCCGGATATGAGTGCTGCCAGCAATGCTGTTTTTTCGTCAAATTTTGTTCTTAGAAAATCAGGATAGGTAAACATATCGGCATCTATTTTTTTTATACGGGGTATTATAAGAACCGCAGCCAGCCATGCGCCTACCAATCCGGTAAAAAGGAGCCAGGTTCCCGAAAGGCCCATTAAAAAACCTAGGCCGCCCAGGCCTATTGAAAATCCGCCGCCTACATCCGTAGCGGCGATTGAAAGTCCGACGTGGGATGCTTTCATGGACCTTGACCCTACATAATAGTCCTCGTTGTTTTTGTTTTTCTTGAAGTGATAAAGTCCGACCCCCATAACTCCTGCCATATAAATACCAAAAATAATATAATCAATCGGGTGCATTTTTTTTCCTCCTTGATGCTCTCTCGTTTTTTTCGGGGGTGAGTGAAATCGTATCATCGTAATCCGCGAGAAGTCTTGCTATTCCGTAGGAGCGCATTTCATCGGCCCCTTCAAGTTTCAGCTGCAGTTTACAGTCGCCGCATTTTCTGTCGCAGAAAATAGGTTCATAGGAATCAGGCTCTTTGTATGTAGTTATGACTCCTTCATAGTTGCGGAGTATTACTTTGTTTGTTGACCAGGAAATAAGATAATTCGGCATAATAGGTATTTTTCCGCCGCCGCCCGGCGCGTCTATTACATACGTGGGTACGGCCAGCCCGCTTGTATGTCCGATGAGGCTTTCTATTATTTCTATGCCTTTTCCCACCGGTGTCCTGAAATGCGCAAGTCCTTCCGAGAGGTCGCACTGGTAAAGATAATAGGGCCTTACCCTGTTTGCGGTGAGTTTATGTACAAGGGTTTTCATTATACGCGGGCAGTCATTGATTCCGGCCAGCAGGACGGTCTGGTTGCCGAGAGGAAAACCGGCGTCCGCGAGTTTTGCAAGCGCTTCACGGGCCGAAGTGGTTATTTCGCGCGGATGATTGAAATGCGTGTTTATCCACAGGGGCCGCGATGCGTATTTTTTAAGCATGTTTATAAGCGAGTCGGTTATTCTGTAGGGAAGAACCACGGGGGTTCTTGTGCCTATGCGTATTATCTGAAGATGTTTTATGGCTGAGAGTTCCTTTAAAAGCCAGTCAAGGTAATCATCAGACAGCAGAAAAGGGTCGCCGCCGGACAGCAGAACATCCCTTATATTGGGATTCTTCTTTATATAATTAATTCCTTCTTTTAGTGCTTTTTTTGTAGGTATGTAATCTCTGTCCCCGACTTTTCTTTTTCTTGTGCAGTGCCTGCAGTACATTGAGCAGGTGTTGCTGACCAGAAAAAGAACTCTGTCCGGATATCTGTGTGTTATCAGTTCAACCGGCCTGTCTTTGTCCTCGGCAAGCGGATCCGCCATTTCATTGACATTTAATATAAGTTCACTGGGCATTGGCACGGACTGTTTATAAACAGGGTCAGTATCAAGGTTTTCGGTATCTATCAATGAAGCGTAATAAGGCGTTACTGACATCGGGAACTTTTGTATTGTTTTTTTTATATTTCCCCGGTCTTTTTCGGGGAGTTTTACATCAAGGATTTTTTCCAGTGTTTCGAGATCCTTTATGGAATGTTTTAACTGCCAATTCCAGTCGCGCCAGTTTGCGGCGGTAACATCGCTGCTTAAAATGTTTGCGACTTCTTTTTGTCTTCCTTTCATTGGTATGCTCCTTGGATTTAATTATGTTTATTTAATCTAACATCTTATAAAAATTTGTCAAGGCAGGGGGGATGCCGGAAACCCGGAGATTTTGTGCTTCCGGCAGTTCAAAGTTCAAGAGTTCAAAGCGAAGACAAAACCGGGAATTGTTATCTGCGTTTTTACTATTTTGTCTAATGAATCGCAGCACCTAAAACACTCATGAATATATCAAAATACACCTTATCTTCCTTGACGGAACAGGGCAGAGTATGGCGTCCTGCGGGAAACATAAAGAACAGTATGAATTAAGTGCTCCGGTATGCGCAAAAAGAAATGACTGCGATTCTATCAGGCGCTGCGATAAAACCCGCAATTTGCCGCCCAAAAACAATTTCTGAAATTCACCGGCGAAAACCCAAAACTTTTTGTTATACTGTCTGAAAAAAACCTTAAATAATCCGGGGCGACCCTTTTTTGAAAAGTCCACCGGATATTGTACAGTATCTATTTAAAATTCTGTATTATACATTAAGCTGAGGTATGGTATACTTTTTATTAATATATTTCAAGAAATGCAGGGAGGATTTTGATATGAGCGTAATGAGCGACAGCTGGATAATAAAAACCGCAAAAAAAGGAATGATAAAACCTTTCGCGGGAAGACAGGTTTCAAAAGGAAAAATATCCTATGGTGTATCCGCTTATGGATATGATATGAGGATTTCGGATGAATTCAGAATATTTAATCCGAATTCCGGAACTGTGGTGGATCCGAAAAAATTTGAAAAAAAACAATTCCTGGATTTTAAAGGGAAAGTGTGCGTTATACCGCCGAATTCCTATGTTCTTGCAAGAAGCCTGGAATATTTTAAAATCCCCAGAGATATTTTAACCATAACTTTTGGGAAATCAACATATGCCAGAAGCGGTATAATAGTAAACGTAACTCCTTTTGAACCGGAATGGGAAGGGTATGTTACTATTTCCATAGCAAACCTTACGCCTCTTCCCGCGAAACTTTATGCGGGGGAAGGGATAGCCCAGGTTGTTTTCTTAAAGAGCGCCGAGGTATGCAGGGTCAGTTATAAAGATAAAAAAGGAAAGTATCAGGCGCAGAAAAAGATAACGAACGCAAAAATATTAAAACGATAGCAGGCGTTTCCGTGTGTTTGGCCGGCATTTGCGTTCCCGCGGCAGCCGGCCGAGCGGCGCGGATTTTCGGAGAAAGGAAATTCCGGCAGAGTTTTTAAAAAAATACCGGCAGATAAAAGATTTGTAAAAGCACCCATGAAGCCTGGAGCTTATGAACGGGCCGGATATTATAAAAAAAGGAAAGGCGTGAAAAAATGAAAGCTTTTTTTCTGGCAGTTATAACAGCGTTTTTCTGGGGGATCGTGCCCATAATCGAAAAGATCGCGCTGGATTCAAAAATTTATCCCGCGGCAGGTGTCGTTTACAGAACTATAGGATCCGCTCTTGGCGGGCTTGTTCTTTTTGCTTTTTTAATGAGCAATGAAAATACAGCTGTTTATTTTAAGAACATAACTTATAAAACCGGCCTGATACTTATTGCGGCAGGAATAATTGCGAGTGTTGTAGGACAGATCTTTTTTTATAACGCGCTTCAGTCGGGCCATGCCTCTGTTGCGGCGCCTGTGGCGGGAGCGTTCCCGCTGGTAACATTTGTGCTGGGAGTTCTTTTGCTTGGCGAAGCCGTAACAGTTCAAAAGGTTATAGGTGTGCTGCTTGTTATAAGCGGCGTTATTCTTTTGAAATAACTTTAGGAGGCGGAGCATGTCGTGTGAAAACTTTGAGAAAAACATGAAAAACTGCAATTGCAGCTATAGTTCGTGTGTACGCAAAGGCAAATGCTGTGAATGTATTCATTATCACCGGCGGGCCGGTGAACTTCCCGCGTGTTTCTTTCCCGATAATGTTGAAAAAACGTATGACAGGTCAATAAAAAAATTTATTGAATGCAATAAATAAATATTTTTTTTGAAACCGGCATGCAATGCGGAGCGTAATGATTTTAAAAGAGAGGCTGTGAGCGGATGTGATGAAAAAAACAAAATCGTTTTTTGTGATATTGTTTTTTGCGGCGGTGTTTTTCGCGCCTGTTCCGGTTTCGCTGCATTATTTTTATCTTATTGAGGAACAGGAGCGGGAGGCTCCGCCGCCTGAATTAAAAGCTGACGCAAAAACAGTGGTTTCAAATGCCCGCAGTCTTATAGGCAGGCCCTATGATCAGCTTATGGGGCGCAAAAATAATCTGGGAAAGAAATTCGGGGGGATAGTATGTATTGATGTGGTTAATATGGCTTATAAAAAAGCGGGCATCTGTTTTGAAAAGGAACTTCGGTCTGTTTATTGGGATACACCGCGGTATTTTTCAAACCGTTCCTGGAACAATCCATGGGACCGGAATTTTGCCCGCAGGGTCAGGAATTTCAGAGCTTATTGCAGAGCGAAGGGATTTATTTTTTATGATGAGAAAAAACTGCGGCCGGCTGATATTGTTATTTTTGGAACGGGGCATATTGCTCTTGTTGATACCGTGGATGAGGATGGCTTTACGGTTATAGAATCTGCGGGAAAAAGAATTGTAACGCTCAGAACTCACAGGGATGAACTTTACAGGAGAAACATAGAAAGATACGGCAGGCCGGTTTTTGCGAGGATACTGAAATAATAAATGAAGAGGTTTTAAACATAAAAAGTTTTTTGGTGCTTTAACAGGCAGCCCGGCAGAATTTTATTGATTTTAAATTTATATGGTGTAAAATTATTACTTGTTAAATGCGGATGTGGCGGAATGGCAGACGCGCTAGTTTCAGGGACTAGTACCCGCAAGGGTGTGTGGGTTCAAATCCCACCATCCGCACCAAAATAAGTTCTGATTGCAGGATTACTGAATGGATGAAGAATTCTGTTGTATGCACAATGGGATTTGAAGCGAGTGAGCGCCGACGAATAGGAGGAAAAGCTTTGCAAATGCCAGCCGGCATTATAATGCAAAGCGCCAGCGAACGAGCCGGACTGCGGAGCGAGCGGCAAAGCCGCGGAGCAGTAAATCCCACCATCCGCACCAAAACAAGTTCTGATTGCAGGATTACTGAATGGATGAAAAATTCTGTTGTATGCACAATGGGATTTGAAGCGAGTGAGCGCCGGCGAACGAGCCGGACTGCGCAGCGGGCGGGACAGTAAATCCAATCACCTGAGCATTATCATTAAACGCATAAAAAACTTGTTTTTCATATATTGAAGGGTATAATAACAATTATGAAAAATGACGAACTGTATATGAAAAGGGCTTTAGAGATTGCAGGGCTTGCGGAAGGAAAAACATCTCCCAATCCAATGGTGGGATGTGTTGTGGTTAAGAATAAAGTCATAATATCTGAGGGGTATCATAAAAAGGCGGGAAAACCGCATGCTGAAATAGAGGCCCTGAAAAAAGCGGGGAACAAAGCAAAGGGGGCTTCCTTATATCTTAATCTGGAACCATGCAGCCATTACGGAAAAACTCCGCCCTGTACGGATGCTGTAATAAAAGCCGGTATAAAAAAGGTTTACTGCGCCATGAAGGATCCGAATCCTGCTGTTTCGGGCAGAGGGTTCCTGAAACTGAAAAAAGCGGGCATAACGGTAAAAAACGGTATTATGAAAAAAGAGGCAAAGGAACTGAATAAAGTATTTATAAAAAATATGAAGATGAATCTGCCTTATGTCAGACTTAAAACCGCAATATCGCTTGACGGCAGAATCGCTCTTAAGAGCGGGGAAGCCAAATGGATAACCTCAAAAGCCGCCCGGACGGAAGGCAGGCGCCTGAGAAATATTTCGGATGCTGTGCTTGTCGGCATAAATACGGTTCTTGCCGATGATCCGCGTCTTGATGCGGAAAACAAAAAAGGAATAAAGAAAGTTATTCTGGATTCTGCGGGGCGGATGCCGGAGAAAGGGCATATTTTTGAGAACCGCGGTTTTTCGGATATATATATATTTACAAAAACAATGAAAAGGGCGAAAGCCGCAAGGCTGAAAGCAAAAGGGGTTAATGTGATTTTTCAGAAAGGGGATCCGGTTTTTCTGGATGAAAAGAAAATACTTAAGGAACTTTACCGGGCGGGAGTGCGCAGTATTCTTGTGGAAGGAGGAGGAATCGTTTTCACTTTTTTTATAAATAAAAGGCTGGCGGATGAAATGAATGTTCATATTTCAAATAAATTAATAGGAGAAGACGGGATCCCCTGTTACCGCGGCAGAGGGCTGTTGAGTCTTGACCGGACGGTAAAACTTGAAAACAGGGAAATTAAAATCACAAAAGATGATATAATAATAAACGGTAAAATTATTTACGGATAATAACGGAGGTTTTTGTGTTTACGGGAATCATATACGATACAGGCAGAATAAAAGGGGCAAGACAAAAAAAAGGAATGTATTCGCTGGCTATTGCGCTTATAAAACCCATAATCCGGCCTGAAAAAGGAATGAGTGTGGCGGTTAACGGCGTATGCCTTACTGCTTCTGTCATAAAAGGTTCAAAGGAGTTTGAGGCGGATATGACTGCTGAAACAGCTTTGAAAACAAACCTCGGAAAAGCAAAGGCGGGAATGAAGGTAAATATAGAACTGCCTTTGACCGCGGAAAAATATTTAAGCGGGCATATTGTACAGGGCCACGTTGACTGCAGGGGAAGGGTGGGTGCTCTTGAGAAAAGAGAAGGCAATACAATACTTAATATAAAATATCCGGAAGAATTCGGCAGGTATCTGGCGGAAAAAGGGTCTGTTGCCGTTGACGGAGTGTCTCTTACCGCATATAATATAAAAAATGACAGTTTTGAAGTTTCGGTCATACCTGAAACACTGGAAAGCACTATTATAAAAGGCTATAAAAAAGATGTTCCGGTAAATCTGGAGTTTGATATAATAGGAAAATATGTGGAGCGTTTCTTTGAAACGGAAAAAAATAAAAGAACAGGGAAGGAATAATGAGAGTATTTGACGCATCCGGAAGTTTTGACAGAAATGTCGGGCCCGCCGGAAATAAAAAGGCCTCTGAAAAAAAATCATCAAAAGGAGTTTCGCGGGACAAGGTTAATGAATCAAGCTTTACCCAGCAGCTTCATGATGCGGCCGAAGATCAGGTAAGGAAATCGCTTGATGAACTTTTGGAAGAACTTTCCGAACAGGCGGGTGTTCTTGTAAAAAAAAGAACATTTACGGAGCTTGATAAATATAAGGCGCTTGTAAAGAATTTCATGAAAAGCGTTATTGAAAAAATGTACAATGTAAGTTTTTCCGACAGTTCCAAGCATATGGTAAAAAGAAAGAAAGTTTTTGTGCTGGTTGAAAAAGTTGATGAGGAGCTTGAAAAACTCACCTCTCAGTTTCTTACTTCGCAGGCGGAAACAATGGACCTTTTGGCTGTTATTGACAGAATAAAGGGAATGCTTGTTGATATGTATACCTGAAACAGAATTTTTCCGGAAAATAAAAAAAACAACACGGAGAGTGATATGTCTGAATATGAGAAATATATAGCATCTGTTGAAGATGTTGTTGATGATATAAAGCAGGGAAAAATGGTGATTGTTGTTGATGATGAAGACAGGGAAAATGAAGGCGATCTTATCTGTATGGCGGAAAAGATAACTCCGGAAATAATAACATTTATGGCCAAACAGGGAAGCGGATTGATATGTCTTGCGCTTGAGGAGGCGCAGATAAGAAAATTGAGCCTTGAACAGATGGTCAGCAGAAATGAGGACAGGAACAGAACCGCTTTTACTGTTTCAATTGACGCACGAGAAGGAACCACCACAGGAATCTCGGCATCGGACAGGGCTGTTACCATAAAAAAAGCAGTATCAGAAAATGTAAAACCTTCGGACTTTATAAAGCCCGGCCATGTTTTTCCACTTGCGGCAAAACCGGGCGGTGTTTTGGAGCGCGCCGGGCACACGGAAACAGCTGTGGATCTTTCTAAAACAGCGGGTGCGCGTGTTGGAGGCGGAGTAATATGTGAAATATTATGTGATGACGGCACCTGCGCAAGAATGCCGAACCTTGTTAAATTTGCGGAAAAACACGGGCTGAAAATAATAACCATAGAAAAGATAATAGAATACAGACGCAAAAAAGAAAGGCTTATAAGCAAGGATGTGGAAACAGTGCTTCCGACAAAGTACGGCACATTTAAATTAACGGTATATACGGATAACATGTCAAATATACATCTTGCTCTTGTGAAAGGAAATATATCCCCCGATGAACCGGTGCTGCTGCGGGTGCATTCCGAATGCCTGACAGGCGACCTGCTTGGATCTTTAAAGTGCGATTGCGGCGAGCAGCTTCATTCGGCGCTTGAAATGATAAGCAGAGAGGAAAAAGGAGTTCTTATTTATATGCGCCAGGAAGGACGGGGGATAGGGCTGGTAAATAAGATCAAGGCTTATAAACTTCAGGCCGAAGAGGGAATGGATACGGTTGAAGCAAATGAAGCGCTTGGTTTTGAAGCGGATCTGCGTGATTATGGCGTTGGGGCGCAGATCATAAGGGACCTGGGTATCGAAAAAATAAAGCTTATGACAAATAATCCGAAAAAAATAGTGGGGCTCAGCGGATACGGACTTGAAATAACGGAAAGGGTTCCGATTGAAATCTGTCCGAATGACGTGAATGAAGGATATCTGAAAACAAAGAAAATAAAACTGGGGCATATTCTTCATATATAACCCAAAATATATTTTTTTATTGAAAAGGCGGTTTGAAACCATCCATGGGGAATTTAAGAATAAACTACTGCGGGCTTCTGCGTGCTCCTATGTCCTGGGCGAAAATAGGAAGAGAAATAATAAAAAGTTTTCTTTTTAACGGGGCAGATGTATGCGTGTGCGAAAGAAAAGGTTTTAATTACAATTCCGCTTTTGAAATAGAACCTGAAATTGAAAGGAATATAAGAGATTCTTTTAAGCATGATATTACCCTGGGATTTGAATATCCGCTTAATTATGAAAGAATGAGATCAAAGAAGAAATGCGGGATGCTGTGCTATGAAACAACCGTGCTTCCGGCTAAGTGGGTTGAAAACATAAACAGGCACCTGGATGTATTATTTATTCCCGATGAATTCAACCGGAAAATATTTGCGGATTCCGGGGTATGTGAAGATAAAATAAGAACAGCGCCTTACGGGATAAATCCCGCTTATTTTTATCCCCGGGAAAAAAACTGTTTTTCCCCGGGGCTGTTTTCTTTTCTGTGTATAGCCATGCCGCAGAAAAGAAAAGGTATTGATGTTCTTATAAAAGCATTTAAAAAAATTTTTGAAAGGGATGAAACCACAGAACTTGTCCTGAAATTCCCGTATATGCCGGGGAAATCAAAATATGACATTGATGCCGGGATGATTAAAACCGCAAGGGAAGCGCCTAATATAAAAATAATAACCGGTGAATATTCTGAAAAAAGCATGGGGGAACTTTGCCGGGCGGCGGACTGTTTTGTGCTTCCGTCAAGAGCGGAAGGATTCGGCCTGGGTTATATTGAGGCGCTCGCGTGCGAAACGCCTGTAATAGCAACAGGGTGGGGCGCGCATACATGTTTTTTAAATCATAACAACTCGCTGCTTGTGGATTTTAATATGAGAAAAGCGGATGAAATACAATATGATAATTTTTCTTCCGATGCTGTCTTGGCTGAGCCGGACTTTGAGGACCTCTGCGGAAAATTAAAATATGCCCGGGAAAATAAAAATGAATTAAAAAAACAGGCAGAGTCTTTTGAAATTGAAAAATATTACTGGGATAAAATAACCATGGATATGGAGGAAGCTCTGAAAAAGATATGACTATGTATATTTGATGTTTGAGCATAGTGCAAATCATTAAATATTTAACCTGATGTTTTTTTTAATAAAGCGCCGGTGCGTTATTATAATCTTTTCATACATTCGTTATGAGTAATACTTGCTGAAAACTGAGGTTGTTTCAAATTTGAAAAAATTCTGCGCCGGGGGGTTGTGGATTGATTATGAGGTTCTTGAAGCAGAGTGCTTGAGTTTTATTATCGGACGGCAGGGCCCGATGCTGAGGCAGTCTTTGTCGGTTATAAAAAATTTAACAGAAATGCAGCAGTTTTATCTTAATTTATTTAAAAACCAAGTATGATATTTATAATTATTAGATTGTGCACCGGTTCTTTATAAAGCATAACATATTGCATAAAAAACCTTGTTTTTAAGAGATTTTTAAGAAAAATTAAGAAAGGTGTATATAGGCGCTTGACAATAATAATATAAAGATAATATAATAAGTTTGGAATTATTACAGAGAATTTTTATGTTTTCAAAAACAACGGGGTTTTTGGACGGGATAGCAGTATCTAAAATTTAAAAGAAAAAAGGCGGTTATTTATGAAACAGGAAAATGTTATTGATAAAAAACGGCAGATAGATTATGAAATAAAATTTTACAGCATTAAAGAAGCGGCTCTCATGCTCAATGTTCACCAGCAGACGCTTCGCAACTGGGAAAAGCACGGCCTTGTTAAACCCATGCGTATAGGAACAAGACGGATATATACCGGAGAACAGGTTATGAAATGTTCTGAAATAAAAGAATTTTCAGGAAAAGGGATCCAGCTTAAAGGAGTAAAAGAGATACTTAATAACAAATAATGCGGAGGATGAAATGGAAGAAAAGGATTTTATTATAAAGAATTATATGGAGGATATCGCAAGAAGAAATCTTAAGGAGCAGATTGATAAAAGAGATGATATATGCAAATGCGGCAGGTGCCAGCTGGATATTTACGCGCTGGCCCTAAACAGCCTGCCGTCTAAATATGTGGTGACAGATAAAGGGCATGTATTTACTAAATTAAATGAAATGGAAACTCAGTTTAATGCCGACGTGACCCGTGAGGTCTACAGGGCCATAGAATATATAAAAGAACATAAAAGGCACGAGTGAGGAAACACACGGGAAAAATATAAGGAAAGTTATAATTTATAAGGTGTTTTTAAATTACACGCGGGGGCGTATGGAATGGATTAGAGGAGTATTTAGTTTTAAGAGATTGGCGGTATGTGCCGGAGCTGCATTAATCGGGCTGATGCCTTTATTTGCGTATGCGTCGGAAAAAACAGAAAAGAGCAGGGAGCTGGCAAAAACATCAACTGATATTATTGCGTATGATCCTGCGGAGAAAGTATTTATATACAGGCAGAAAAGTAAAAAAATCAAAAATGACGCAGATGAAAATCTTCGGAATTACGGGAAATACCGGGAAATAGGGCCGGTTAAAGAGTTTGAAATTCCTGCGAGGCAGATTCTGAAAGCAGCCGGAGAAACGGGAAAAAAACCGGACGTGTCTGCCCATATAAAGGCTTCGTCTTTTACGGAAAAAGTAAATGAAAAACTTATACGAGTAAGTCTGAATGACAAAGAAGACGGATTGTGGTACAGGCTTAAAGCGGAGATCCCTGAAGGACGCCGTGTTCTGCGGATTGTCAGGGATGACGGTGTTGAGATCATAAACACAGAATATATTGACAGGGAAACAGGGGAAACACGCGGCGATGTTATGTGGTATATGGAAGGTGATACGCTTTATTTTTATGATGACCCTGTGAGCGGGTATTCTGTTGTATTGTCCCCGCCGCAGCCGAATTTTTCCATACTCGTGGGCGAAGCCATAAACGGCGCGGGCCAGCTTTCCCTTATTGCTTATCCTTATAATGGTGAAGCGCTTATAGACGGTACAGCTTCAATGGACCATCTGGGGAGAACAGGCGATAATATCGGGCAGGAGATTGACACAAACGCGGGCGGGAAAATGGCGCTGCGTTTTACGAGCGGAGCGAATACGTATCAGTACGGAAATCCCGGAACAAGCGTAACGAGAGATTTTGCGCATGTGGGCAGTACTGATTATAAATTCCATACAACGCCGGAAGGGCAGCCGCAGGCTGTAATAAGCACGGTTTTTCAGACCACGGCAACTGGCGGGACAGAAATACCTTTTCTGGTGAATAAAAAGACAATAATACGGGGTAATAATAAGTGGTTTGCGACTATTTATTATATTACAAACAATCACGCGACGCGCAATGCCATTAATGTAAGGTTTTTTGAGGGTGTTGACTGGAATTTTAACGGAAACTTTACCGGTGACAACTGTTCTTATGACGCGTCAAATGACAGTGTGTTTGGATATAAACCCGCGGGGGATCCCATATCTTACGGTGGTTTTTCCGGTTCTCTTGACAGTGAAGCGCATCACGTTGGAACGTTTACCTCTTTATGGACGGGAATAACAAACGCAAATCTTAATAATGCAGCAAATTCTTCGGGTGATGCCAGCGTGGGTATGGAATGGAACCTTGGCGCGATACAGGCGGGGGAAACAGGTGTTATGGAAATTGTCTGGGGGTACGGCAACACACTGAATGCGCAGGCGCAGGTTGATATGCAGAATGAAATTGACGCGGGGAAAACGAGGCTGCACGATGCCGGAATTCTTTCGCTTTCCGCGCCTTATGACGGCGAAGTTTTTCAGCAGGACGGCGGCGATGTTGTAATAAACGCAATTGCGGCGAATTTTGGGCTCAGGGACTGGTATGATCTGCCGGTAAAGATAAACATACAGGGGCCCGCGGGTTTTGCGGAAATTAACGATACAATAGATACGGTTGACCTTACAATACCTCTGGCGCAGACAGCAGAGGTCAATTATAGTTTTGATGTTTCATCGGTTCCGCCGGGTATGTATACTGCGGTTGTTTATACGGATCTTGCGAATGATAAAGGAGTAAATGACACAAAAACATCAAACGACTCCAAAACCGTTGTTTTTTATGTGGGCGGGCTCAGTGTAAAACCGGACGGCATACAGACAGTGAATATAGGAGCAGCGGGTGATATTGACCTGACAGTAAGCAATACCACGGGCAGTGATGACAGGGTTAATATAACGCTTGAACAGAGTAATAAGGGCTGGCCGCTGCATCTTATAGACGGAGACACGAGTACGGTTATAGCGGAAGATACGACCGGGAACGCGCAGTGGGATTATGTAGATCCTGCTTATGATACGGATGGAAATGGAGAACCGGACATACAGGTTAATAATAATGCATCACATCATCTTGTGTTCAGAAAAACCGTTCCCCAAACCGCGGAGGGCGGTGAAACAGAAACCACAAAAATAAAAATTACGGGAATAAACAATTCAGGGATAAGCGCTTCAGCAGTGCAGACGACACGTGCTGCGTATAAAAATGCCGAAACAAAGCAGCTGTGGCTGCACGGTTCCGTGCAGTCTCCCGCACTGCATGAAAGCAGCCTTACCACGCTGCCTGATACGTCCGCCGCGGGTGATTACACGCAGATAAACAGGTATGATTCACACGTATGGAGTATGTCCCCTGTGCTGTACAGGGATTTGAGAATTGTTAACAGTGTAGATGTAAATATTGTTATTACAAATAACAGAGTTGTAAATACAAATGGACGTATAACCCTTTTTTATACAAATGGAATTGAAACGTATTATATAGGGGAGCAAGAGAGAACTTTTGGAAGACACAAAGACAACAACAAACATACAAATTATGTTTTTAATATAGCTTTGACCAAACCGGTTATCATACCTGCGGGATATAAATTAAGTGCTATATTTACGAATCTTGGAGTGGGAAACGGTTACATCAGGGTCTATCATAGTTCAAACGCGGATCAGAGGTCAAATCTCACTTTTGATGTTACGGATTATGTGGGTGTTGATTGGATAGAGACTTTTGATTCGGACGCAAATACAAGGAACGTTTTTACTGACGGAGAATATATACGGATTGGGGCTCAGGTTTCTGACCCTTTTGGCGGGCATGCGGTTGCGGCGGCCCGGATAACTGTAATAGACGCGGCGGCAAATGTTCTGATAAACAACGCGGCAATGACATACGAGTCTGCGGACACATCAAATCCCGCGGGATGGAAGAGATATTATACAGAAAGTAATATTCCGGCGAATCCGGAATACGGGGAATGGGAAGTCATAATAGAGGCAGAAGAAGATAACGGAGTATTAAGCACGCGTTCCTTCTTTTTTGAAGTAAAAGAGCCCGATCATATAGAAGTGACTCCGCTTAATACAGTATCGCCGGCAGGCAGCTTGGTTGAACTTCAGGCACAAGTTGTTGATACAGACGGCAATGCAATGTATGTTCAGCAGGATATAACCCTGTCAATAAACGGGAATGCTGTTTTTGATTCCGCGCCCGGCGGCTGGACAGGAGCAGGGACAAACCAGATATACGGACAGACTGATTCTTACGGAGCAGCTGTTTTTTCGGCTGCAAATAATACTGCCGAGAGCGTTACGGTATCTGCGTCAAGCGCTCTTACGGGTTCCGGATCAGGAAGAGATGCGGACGCTTATATAACATTTACAGGGGCTGACCACGCCGCGGTTTACGCTGATGACGGTATAGCTGCCGCGGGCGCTGCAGGCACGGGCGAGCCTGTAAGAGTAGTAATAGAGGATCTTGCAGGCAATATTGTGGAAACGCCGCTATGGGTTACTGTTACGGCATCATCGGACGGGTATTTTGACGCGGGCACAGTGCCTGCGGGATGGACTATTGGCGGAAATACCGCTTATGGGCCCGCAAATTCCGGAGGATACGCGGATCTTGCGGTTAAAAATAATACGCAGGAGACAATAACGGTTTCTGTTGATTCTTCTTACTGGGGCGACAGCGCGAATGATATATCGGCAGAAATAACCTTTGTCTCGGCAGGGGCTGATCACGTGATAATTTATGACACATCACCGGGCAGTCTTGAAGCGGGTGATGAGAAGACGCTCGGGTTTGCGGTTGTTGACGCGGATGGTGTTACTGTGGCGGGGAATCATTCCGTAACAATTGTATGTTCGGGAAGCGCAACTTTCACCGCGGCATCAATGTCCGGCCAAAGCGGCATAGGCACAGATACATTAACAGGCACAACCGATGCCTCGGGAACAGGCACAGTCAGCCTGATTAACTATACGGCGGAGAGTGTAACAATAACGTCTGACAGTTCTTTTCAGGGATCAACAGCTGATCCTGACAGGGATATAAGTGCGGCGCTTGTCTGGGGGGCCGGAGCAGCGGATCATATAATAGCCCGGACATCCGCGGAATATACAAATATAGGAACAACGGTAATTATATATCTGCAGGTGGCTGATCTCTATGGAAACAACGTTTCGGAAACGCAAAGCATAAGCGTTAATACCACAGGCGCCGCCATATTTACCGCATCCACGCTGTCGGGCGTATCCGGGATAAATACAAATACAGTATCAGGAACAACGGATTCAGACGGCTACGGGACTGTGACAATCTATAACGAAACAGCCCAGACAAATACAATAACTCCTGATTCCGGACTGCCCGGCTCAAGCGCGGCGCCTGACAGGGATATATCTGTGGATGTTACATTTACGAGCGCATTGCCGTCGCCGACAATGACCATAACAAATACAATTATGCCGACTGTAACGATGACATCAACTCCGCTGCCTGCGGATACTGAAACTGTTACGCCGACTGCAACAGGGACGGTAACTGAAACAGTAACCGAAACGGCAACCGAGACAGTTACAGGAACTTCAACACAGACAGTAACACAAACCGCAACGCAAACTGCAACAGAGACAATAACCGAAACAACGACAGAAACAGTTACAGAGACGATTACTGAGACTGCAACTGAAACAGTTACAGAGACAATAACAGAGACAGTTACCGAAACAATAACCGAGACGATCACAGAAACAGTTACGGAAACGATAACTGAGACAGCAACAGAAACAGTGACAGAGACGATAACTGAGACAGCAACAGAAACAGTTACCGAAACAATAACCGAGACAGCAACAGAAACAGTTACCGAAACAATAACCGAGACAGC
>CAYTNY010000001.1:0-67528 GCA_964439215.1 uncultured Spirochaetia bacterium | reverse complement strand
CCAACTTCAATATGGTTTTCAGTAACCGGCAATAAAACTTGACAAAATAATGGGGGGGGGTATTATATAGTCATCTAAAGTATACGGACACAGGTAAAAACAATTTCAGGAGGCAGGTATGAAAAAAACATTACTTTTTCTTGTTATGGCAGTACTGGTATTTATGGCTTTATCATCATGCAGTAAAAACGATTCGCCGACAACGCCTGAGGCGACAGCTACGCCGAACGCTACAGCAACAGCTGAAGCACAACAGACAGCAGTGGCAGAACTTTCGTATAATTCGCTTGTATCAGTGCCCGGGGGAACATTCACGCAGACTGACGGAAACGAAAGTTTCAGCCACACAATATCATCTTTTAAAATGGGACAGTATGAAGTAACATATGAATTGTGGTATGCGGTATATCAATGGGCAATAAGCAACGGATATACATTCGCGAACGCAGGCCAAGAAGGTAATGACGGCACAATAGGCGCAGAGCCTACAGGGGCGAAATATGAGCCTGTGACTTATATAAATTGGCGGGACGCAATTGTCTGGTGCAACGCGTATAGTGAAATGACGGGTTTATCGCCGGTATATTGTTCTGACTCCGGGTTTACAACACCGATAAAGGATTCTACTGACGGCTCGTACGGAAGCAGTATAAATACAACAGAGGGTAGTTTTGACAACCCGTATGTAAACTGGGGCGCGAACGGATACCGCCTGCCGACAGAAGGCGAGTGGCAGTATGCGGCAAGTTACATCGGGACGCCGTATAATTACGCATCAGGAGATACGGCGCCATATGACACATCCGTTACAATAGGTAATTATTGCTGGTATTCCACAAACTCCGGAAATGTAACACATAATGTAGGCGGTAAAACAGCGAACGCTCTGGGCATCTATGATATGTCAGGGAATGTATGGGAGTGGTGCTGGGATTGGTCTGCGGTTTATCCCGTGACAGCTACTGATTACAGAGGTCCTGATAGCGGCTCCAACCGTATGATACGGGGCGGAAGCTACATCGACAGCGCGCTCGGCCTGCAGGTGGGCGGCCGGTACAGCAGCCTCCCGTACTACGAGGACCTCAATATAGGCTTCCGCTTTGCGAGGACCAATTAACCTTTTGGATTTTTACCTTCTTACCTTTTGCAATATTTTTTTGTTTTGTAAATGTTTGTTTGCATGAATATTATGCCCTGCGTGGCTGCCGAAGGCAAAGCCCGCAGGGCATTTTTTTTGATTTTATCCATCTACGCAGAACACCTCGGGCTGAGCCCGTGGCCGTCACTTACTCCCCCTCGTGGGCTTGAATGCGTTCTGCTTCGATGGACGTCGCCGATTGATTATGTAATTTCGAGTTACGCATTGATACTTGATGTATTATCTCGGCGAGGCGTTGCCGAGCCGAGTAGTTTAACTGGTACTACGGCCTACGGCCGTGGGGCTCCAGTGAAGGCTGGTCCGCATGGCGTATGAAATAATAACAATACCATTCAATCCAAGCACAAAATGTTTTCACGCGGATGAGTTAAACCGGTTTTGTCTAAACAAAAATGTATTTAATACAAAAGTTGAATTTTTTTGTGATGAAAAGCAGCAGTATTGGACGGTGTTTATCGAATACGAAACCATACTGGAAAACGCCGGCGATGAGCTATGTACAAAGGGATTAACTGAAGCAGGAAAGCTTTGTTATGAAAGACTGCGGGAATGGAGAAAAGAAACGGCTGAAAAAGAAGGCATACCGCCTTATGTAATCGCCGGAAACAGCCATTTGAGCGAAATTATAAAAAAAGAAATAAAAACACTTGAAGCATTAAAACAAATAAACGGGTTCGGTAATAGAAAAGTTGAAAAATACGGCAAAGATATAGTAGACATAATAAATGTTTTTTATGGGGTTCAGCATGAAGGAGGACTATCCACTGTATGTCAAGTGGCGGTATATCGTGGAGTACCTGCTTGATTTATGGGGTAGTAATATGCTGAAAAGCAGATTATATACAGGTACGGTATCAAAAGCGGCTCCAACCGTATGATACGGGGCGGAAGCTACAACAACAACGCGAACAACCTGCAGGTGGGCAACCGGAACAACAACAACCCGTACAACGAGAACAACAATATAGGCTTCCGCTTTGCGAGTACAGGCGCGATTATGAGTCTTGAATTATTTATGGATAATTCAACCGCATAGCGCAGGTCCGGATACCGTAACCCGCACCTGATTTTCTAAAATCAGGTCAAAAACTGCAGAAATTTCCGCCGCTGGTAGGTTTATCCGAAGGCGGTGGGATTTTCATCTTCTTTCGGGTACCATAACGCTATGACGTAATAATGCGCTTGAATTCCACGGTTTGAGCCTGACTTTGAAAGAATCCAGTTGATATATTAAATTGAACCAACACGCGAAGGGCTTTCAGCCATTTTCACTTATTTTATTGCGTTTGCCGGGTTTTTATCAATTCCGGCATAATTTGCCAAAGTCGAGTCATAATATATATTGTCAGCAAGTTCACCTGCGTTTCCGGAAAATGGTTGATAAAAATATCCCTGTCTTGTATTATTGACGTATACTGACTTAGGAGGAAAATTGGAATCAAATCAACAGGAATCAGGTTTTTGCGGAAAGGGGAGGGAATTGAGAAACATAAAAAACAAGTTATTGCGGGCAGCGGGTGAACATAAACATATAAAAAGTTTTTTTATTCTGTTTTTTCTGATGTTTTCCGGAGCGGCGCCGGGTTATGCGCTGGATATGTTTGTTCAGGGAGGGCTGGGCCAAAGTTCGGTTTTTATGCACGAATACAATCAGCGGTTAAAACTGGTAAATGATTATTATGCCGAGGATCCTGACATACATTCGTATTTGTCTTTTCTTAATACTATGGAAGCAGCTTCCTTTTCTTTGGGTTTGTATATTAATTCTGACAATGCGCTGTATGCGGCTTTGATAAAATTTGAAAACTTCAAAGACAAGGAAGGAAGCTATTATGCCTTATATCCGACGGGCCGTACGGCCCGGATATTGTTTGAAGAGTATGACGCATCATATCTGGGCATAGGGGGGCGAAGATATCTATACGAAGACATTATGGGTCTGAATTATTACCTGGGGCTGGATGTGGGATACTTGTGGCACAGCGGAAATGAGAGCGTGGATGCCGCATACGATACTGACGGGCTTGTAACTTATAAAGAGGGCGCTTTAAGCAGCTATGGGGCGCTGGGGTTTAATGTTGAAGCGGGAATTGAATTAAACCCTTTGAACTGGATAGGCTTGTATGTAAAGGCCGGATACAGGTACAGCAGAAGCAGTATAGAGAGAACGTATGTATCTCATTCTGTGCCGGGAATGTCAGGGAGCACCACAACCGATAATGCGGATTATTCCGGGTTTTATATCGGCGTGGGAATAACAAGGCTGTTTTTTGAAAGTGACAAGAAAAAGCCGGAAAGAGATATTTGCCCGGAAAAAGAGGACGGCAGCCCCGGTGATGAAGATGCGGATTAAAACCTGCCGGGGAATTAACGGCGCAAAAAGGAGCCTGTTATGAAGCGGGTTGTTTTTATATGTTTATGCGCGGTGTTTTTCTTCGGATGCCGCGATTTCAAATTTCCGCAGTATAAATATACCGACAGTTATTCCGTGGTTGTAAAGGCGAGGGTTCAGGGTATAGAACCGGGAGTGTGGGTGTTTTTGAACGGGGAAATGCAGGAAGAAGCACATTCGTATCTGCATTCTTCTTCGTACAGGTATGAATTAAAGGAAGATAAATATTACAATCCGGTTTCTGAGATAGATGACATCTATGAACAGGATAAAACAAGCTGGGATATAGAAATAAATTCGGGCGTGCCGCGGCACATTACCGTGACTGTATCGTATGAGATATATATGAGTGATTATCTGGATTTACCGCGGGGCGGAAGTTATCTCGGCGGAGATATTTTCACCGTGACTGTTAATGCGCAGTCGGAAATAGAGAGTTTTCGTTCTGAAGCAAAGGAGTTTTACCTGAATTACAATGCTTCTATACCGCTTCCTACACCATGGGAATGAAGCGAAGACCCCCGCGCCGGACCGCTGCGTTTGGAAAACAGGACATTTCTATTTTGCGGCGGCACTGAAAAAAGCAATAGTTGAAAAGGGCAGAATACAGTAGTATAATTTATTTGAGGATAAACAGCCAATAAAGGAGGTGATATTGTGAAAGAAATAGATGTTGTGGTATGGAAGGAAGAGAAACAATATGTTTCTCAATGCGTAAATATTGATGTGGCGTCCTGCGGAGATTCGATGGAAGAAGCTATTGCAAATCTGAAAGAAGCTGTTGAGTTAAGATTAGAAGGGGAAAATATAGAACTTTCTAAAGTGGAAAGAATAACCATAGGCAAAGAACAAATCAATGCCTAAGCTGTATTCCTCAAAGAAAATCCAATCTGCATTAAACCAAATGGGCTTCAATTTTATTTCTCAGAAAGGTTCTCACGGAAAATTAAAAAATCAGGATGGAAATGTTGTTATATTGCCGATGAATAAAAAAGAAATACCGCAAGGAACATTGAACAGCATACTACGGCAGGCGGGAATTACTTTAAAGCAATTAAAAGAGATTATTGAAAAATAGAACAAAGCATCGGGTCCCGGCGTGCTGTATTTTTGAAACCGGACATTTCTATTTTGCGGGGGCGTTGGAATAAAAAAAACTTGACCTTTTCCCGGTGATATAGTATTGTAATGCGGACGAAAAGAAAAAAGAGATGTCCTTTAAATCGGTCCTGCGAGACCGGTAAGGAGAAAATGACAGGCCTCCTTTCTGCCTCTTGCGGGAAGAAGGCTTTTTTTGTTTGACGCCTTTTTCGCCGCGGAGAAAAACAGAGGGCATCCGTGAAAACGGAGAGCTTAAAATGGAAGAAGAAATTAAAATCAAATCCGAGATCCTTGACGCGGAATCAATCAGCCGCGCTCTTACCCGTATTTCCCACGAAATCCTTGAAAAAAACAGAGGCGCGGAGAATCTTGCCATTGTCGGCATAAAGAAAAGAGGCGATATACTCGCGGAAAGAATAGCCGAAAACATCAAAAAAATAGAAAACAAGGACGTTCCTGTGGGCGCTGTTGACATAACCTTTTACAGGGACGATTATGATATTACGAGTCATATCGAAGTAAACGAAACCGAGCTTAATTTCAAAGTGGACGGCAAAGACATAATACTGGTTGACGATGTTCTTTACACGGGCAGGACAGCAAGGGCCGCGATGGATGTGGTTATAGAACAGGGCAGGCCGAAAACAATACAGCTTGCCGTTCTTGTTGACCGCGGGCACCGGGAGCTTCCCATACAGGCGAATTACGCGGGAAAGAATGTCCCGACAAGCGCGGAGGAAGAGATAGTTTTCAGGCTTGAAGGCGAAAACAAGGTTCTTCTTGCGGAAAAGTTATAATATGATACGGAGGCGGATATGGGTTTCAAACACCTGATAGGGCTGGAAGATGTTTCAAAAGAGGATATTGAGTCAATACTTAAGCTGGCAAAGAATTTTAAAGAAGTTATTTTAAGGCCGATAAAAAAGGTGCCGGCTCTCAAGGGCAGGACAATAGTGAATATGTTTTTTGAGCCGTCCACAAGGACAAGGACCTCTTTTGAGCTTGCGGCCAAGCGGCTCTCCGCTGATGTCGTGAATATGCAGATGTCAACTTCAGCGGTGGCAAAGGGCGAGACGCTTCTTGATACCCTGCGCACCGTGGAGGCGATGCAGATAGATATGGTGATAATAAGGCACTCAATGTCGGGTGTTCCGCTTTTTCTGTCCAAAAACATAAAATCCTCGGTGATAAACGCGGGGGACGGGATGCACGAGCATCCGACCCAGGCGCTTTTGGATATGTTTTCAATACAGGAAAAAAAGGCAGACATAAAAGGGCTGAATGTTGCCATAGTCGGGGACATACTTCACTCGCGCGTCGCCCGTTCAAACATATGGGGGCTGAAAAAACTCGGCGCGAATGTGAGGGTTGTGGGCCCGTCAACGCTGATACCGAGAGACATACATAAAATGGGGGTTGATGTGTACACTGATATTAAAGAAGGGCTTAAAGACGTTGATGTCATAAACATACTCAGGATGCAGCTTGAAAGACAGAAAAAAAATATGTTTCCGACTTTAAGGGAGTACGCGATGCTTTTCGGAATTGACAGCAAAAAACTGAAATACGCGAAAGAAGACTGCCTTGTCCTGCACCCGGGCCCGATGAACAGGGGCATAGAAATATCGCCGTCAGTCGCGGACGGGCCGCAGTCGGTCATAGAAGAGCAGGTTACAAACGGAGTGGCCGTGAGAATGGCTGTTCTTTATCTTCTCGGGGGAGGCAAAAAAGATGAAATTATTAATTAAAAACGGAACGGTTGTGGACCCGGCAAACGGCATAAACGGGAAAATGGACATACTGGTTTCAGGCGGAGTGATAGCCAAAACAGGAAAAAGCATTTCGGAAAGGGACGCGAAAATAATAGACGCGGGCGGCAAATATGTTATGCCCGGTTTTATTGACCTGCACGTTCATCTCAGGGAGCCGGGATACGAGTACAAGGAAACCATTGAGACAGGCACAAAAGCCGCGGCAAAGGGCGGTTTTACAAAAGTTGTATGTATGCCAAATACCCAGCCACCGATAGATAATCAGGCAATGGTTGAGTTTATAAATATGAAAGCAGGCAAAGAAGGCTGTATAGATGTGCTTGTTGCCGGGACAGTAACAAAAGGCCGGGCAGGCGAAGAGCTTGCGCCCATAGGCGAGCTTGTGAAAGCCGGGGCAGTTGCGGTTACCGACGACGGGTCGCCTGTTAAGAATTCCGAACTTTTAAGGCGCGCCCTTGAATACTGTAAGATGTTTGACATACCCCTTATGGAGCATTGCGAGGACCTTGCGCTTACCGCGGAAGCGGAGATGAACGAGGGATATTATTCCACGATTTTTGGGTTAAAAGGCGAGCCTGCCTGCGCCGAGGATGTGATAGCTGCGCGGGATATAATGACAGCCAAAGAGATGGACGCAAAGATACACATACAGCATATTTCCACCAAAGGTGCCGTAGAACTTGTGAGATGGGCGAAAAAACAGGGGGTAAAGGTGACTGCCGAGGCCGCGCCCCACCATTTTTCGCTTGATGACTCAATGCTCGCGGGATATGACACGAATTTTAAGGTCAAGCCGCCGCTGAGGTCAAAAGAGGATGTAAAAGCCGTGATAAAAGGGCTCAAAGACGGCACCATAGATGTTATTGCCACTGACCACGCGCCCCACGCCGAGCTTGACAAAAATGTGGAGTTTCGTATGGCTGCTCCGGGAATGATCGGGCTTGAGACCGCGTTTCCTCTGGCAATTGAGTATCTTGTAAGAACACAAACGCTTACGATAAGCGCTCTTGTTGAAAAAATGTGCGTGAACCCAGCGAAGATACTGGGAATAAACGCGGGCAGCCTGTCGGAAGGCTCGGACGCCGATATTGTGATAGCTGACATTGACGCGGAGGTTGAAATCACAAATGATTTCTTTGAATCAAAGTCAACCAACTCCCCGTTTATCGGAAGCAGGCTTCACGGCAAAATAGAAACAGTTATAAAGAACGGCAAAGCAGTTACAGGCAATGCACAGGAAAAGTGCTGAAAAGCATACTCATATAATTAAAAAGGAGACAAATATGAAAAAAGCAATGCTTATGCTGGAAGACGGCGCCTGTTTTGAAGGTGTTTCCGCCGGGTATTCCGGGGAAGCTTATGGTGAAATAGTTTTTAATACTTCCATGACGGGTTATCAGGAAATAATCACGGATCCTTCTTATAAAGGGCAGATTGTGGCAATGACCTATACCGAAATAGGAAACTGCGGAGTGAACCGTTATGACTCGGAGTCAAACAGACCGCAGGCGGAAGGATTTGTCGTGAAAAACATGAGCAAGATAGCTTCCAACTGGAGAAGTGAAATGAGTTTTATTGATTATCTGATAAAAAACAAGATTCCTGCCATTGAGGGCATTGATACAAGGAAGCTTGTCAGGCATATAAGGAACAACGGCGCGATGAAAAGCGTGCTTTCGGCAAAGGATACGGATAAAAAGTCGCTGCTGAAAAAAGTGAAAGCATCCGAGCCTCTTGAGGGAAGGGACCTTGCAAAGGGTGTATCCGTGAAAAAAGAATACAGATGGCCCGAAGCCAAAGGCCTTAAGGTTCTTGATATAATGAGAAATGAGAAAGATTATCTGAAAATGTGGAAGAACAAAGATAAATTCCATGTGGTTGCGGTTGACTGCGGCATAAAGCATACGATCTTAAGAATACTGACGGAGCTCAATTGTAAGATCACGGTAGTGCCCATAACCGCAAAAGCAGAGCGTATAATGGAGCTTAAGCCCGATGGGATATTTATTTCCAACGGTCCGGGGGACCCGGCTGCGGTTCCTTATCTGGTTGAGGAAATAAAAAAACTTCTCGGAAAAAAACCCATGTTTGGAATATGTTTCGGGAGCCAGCTTATGTCGCTGGCGCTCGGCGGCAGGACATATAAGCTGAAATTCGGGCATAGAGGGGCCAATCATCCTGTCAGGGATAATAAGACCGGCAGGATAGACATAACCGTGCAGAATCATGGTTTTGCCACGGATATGGATTCGCTGAAAGGCTCCCCGCATAAGGTGGAGGTTACGCATACAAACCTGAATGACGGTACGGTGGAAGGCATTGAGGTTAAAAAATTAAAATGCTTTGCCATACAGAATCATCCTGAAGCATCGGCGGGCCCGCATGACCATAAAAACATATTTGATAGATTTGCCGATTATATGAGGCAGGAAAAGAAAGCCCGGAAAACAGCAGGACACAGCCCGGGGAAAACCGCGAAAAAAAAGAAGAATTAAAAGATAAAAGGAGAAAAATATGCCGAAAAGAACAGACATAAAAAAAATACTTTTGATAGGCTCCGGACCTATTGTAATAGGACAGGCGTGCGAATTTGATTATTCGGGAACACAGGCCTGCAAGGCGCTGAAAGAAGAAGGATATGAGGTAGTCCTTGTGAACTCAAATCCCGCCACAATAATGACAGATCCGGAATTTGCCGACGCGACATACATAGAACCGCTCACCGTTGATATTCTTGAGAAAATAGTGAAAAAAGAGCGTCCTGACTGTATACTGCCGACAATCGGCGGGCAGACAGGGCTGAATCTGGCAATGGATTTTGTCAGAAAAGGATATGACAAAAAATACGGCGTTGAATTAATAGGCGCGGATTTTAAAGCTATTAAAAAAGCCGAAGACAGGGACGAGTTTAAAAAAGCAATGCAGAAGATAGGGCTTGATGTCCCCAAAAGCGCTCAGGTAAAAAACATGAAGGAAGCTATGGCGGCCGCGGAAAAAATAGATTTCCCCATTATAATAAGACCGGCGTTCACGCTTGGAGGAACAGGCGGCTCCATTGCCTATAATATGCAGGAGTTTCAGGAAAAGGTTGAGCGCGGAATTCAGGATTCTCCCGTTGACAAAGTGCTTTTGGAGGCGTCCATACTGGGGTGGAAAGAATATGAACTTGAGGTGATGCGGGATCTGAAAGATAATGTTGTAATAGTATGTTCAATAGAGAATTTTGATCCCATGGGTATACATACGGGCGACTCAATAACCGTCGCTCCGGCTCAGACGCTTACGGATAAAGAATATCAGCTGATGAGGTCCGCTTCGCTCGCGATAATGAGGGAAATCGGCGTAAGCACGGGCGGCTCCAATATACAGTTTGGAGTTGATCCGAAAAACGGACGGCTTGTTGTCATAGAAATGAATCCGAGAGTATCAAGGTCCTCGGCGCTGGCTTCAAAGGCAACCGGCTTTCCGATCGCCAAGATAGCGGCAAAACTTGCCGTGGGATATACTCTTGATGAGATTCCCAATGATATTACCAAATATACGCCGGCGTCTTTTGAGCCGACCATTGACTATGTTGTGACAAAGATTCCGCGGTTTACTTTTGAAAAGTTCAGGGAGACAAAAGACGAACTCGGCACGCAGATGAAATCCATAGGTGAAGTTATGTCTATCGGCAGGACATTCAAAGAGTCGCTTCAGAAGGCAATGCGTTCGCTGGAAATCGGAAGGGCGGGATTCGGAGCGGACGGCAAGGACCGCGATGTCTCAAAGCTGCAGATGGAATGGCTGAAAAAGAAAATACCCGCCGCGAGCAGCAAACGGCTCATGTATGTAAAATACGCGCTGGAAAAAGGAATGAGCATCCGGGAATGTTATGATATAACAAAAATAGATCCGTGGTTCTTAAAGCAGATAAAGGAAATGACGGATTTTGAAAAGGAAATGTACAGGCTTAGGAAAAAACAGGGCAGAATAAATATGAAGAACGCCCCGGCGTTCAGGGATACCCTGAAAAAAGCAAAAGAAGACGGCTATTCGGACATACAGCTTGCGCATATATTCGGCAGCAGCGAGGATACAGTAAGAAAGATAAGAAAAAAACTTTCACTGCAGCCGGTATATAAAACGGTTGATACCTGCGGCGGAGAGTTTGAGGCCCACACTCCGTATCTGTATTCCACTTACGAAAGCGAGAACGAGAATCCTGTTACAAAAAAGAAAAAAGCAGTGATACTGGGAGGCGGGCCGAACCGCATAGGGCAGGGGATAGAATTTGATTACTGCTGTGTTCACGGGGTATTCGCACTCAGGGAAGAAGGGTATGAGGTTTCAATGGTAAACTGCAATCCTGAAACCGTATCCACGGATTATGATACATCTGACAAGCTTTATTTTGAGCCTTTGACAAAAGAGGATGTTCTTGCGATCGCGCGGCAGGAGGGAAAAGACACCGGGTTTATTGTGCAGTTCGGCGGTCAGACTCCTTTAAAACTTTCAATGCCGCTGTTTAAGGAAAAAGTAAAGATAATGGGTACGTCCCCGCTCAGTATTGACCTGGCGGAGGACAGAAAAAAGTTTGAAAGAATACTGAAAAAACTTGGAATACCCTGTCCTGAACCGGGAACCGCGAAAAACGTTGAAGAAGCAAGAAAAATAGTTCACAGAATAGGCTATCCTGTGCTTGTGAGGCCGAGTTACGTTCTCGGAGGCAGGGCAATGGAGATCGTTTATGATGATTTTGGTTTTGATGATTTTATAAAAGAAGCTTTTGAAGTGTCGGGAACCCATCCGGTGCTGATAGACAAGTTTCTGGAAGATGCTGTTGAGGTTGATGTGGACTGCGTGTGCGACGGCAGAGAAGTTGTGATAGCGGGTATTATGGAGCATATTGAGGAGGCGGGAATACATTCCGGCGATTCCGCCTGTGTTCTGCCGCATTTTACCATAAGGGACGATATTGTTGAAAAAATAAAAAAGCATACAAGGGCCCTGGCGCTGGAGCTTGATGTAAGAGGGCTGATGAATACACAGTATGCGGTAAAAAATGATACAGTATATGTGCTTGAGGTAAATCCAAGGGCCTCAAGAACGGTTCCTTTTGTTTCAAAGGCTTCCGGCGTGCCGTGGGTTAAGATCGCGACAAAACTTATGGCAGGAAGAACCATAAAGGAGCTTGAAATAAAAGAAAATCTTGAAATGGGGCACTTTGCAATAAAAGAATCGGTATTTCCGTTCAGCAAGTTTCCGGGAGCGGATTCTGTACTCGGGCCCGAAATGAAATCAACCGGTGAGGTTATGGGGATAGATGTGGATTTCGGGCACGCGTTTTATAAGGCGCAGCTTGCGGCAGGGCAGAAACTGCCTTTGTCAGGAACGGTTTTTATCAGCGTAAAGAACAAGGATAAAAGAACAATGACCTTTGTCGCTAAAAAACTTGAGGACATGGGATTCAGTATTATCGCCACTGAGGGAACGGCAAATATGCTTAACCGGCAGGGCATAAAGGCAAAGATTGTAAACAAGGTAAATGAAGGAAGGCCGAATATAATTGACGCGCTGAAAAACAAGGAAATAGACTTTATCATAAATACCCCTGCAGGCAAGGGCCCGCGTTCGGATGATTATCTTATAAGGACCACGGCAATAGCGCTTGGCGTGCCTTTTACCACGACCCTGGCCGGAGCGCAGGCAATGGTGACGGCAATTGAATCAGTAAAGAAAAAAGATATGAAAGTGAAATCAATACAGGATTATTACAAAAAACAGCGGTAATATTCGTTCTGTGTGTTTTTTTCCGGAGGATAAATTTGAAGCATAAAGCAGAAACAGTATATAACAGAAAAACAGGCGCCGGGTTTTATCATATGAAGATAAAAACAGCCGCGAAATTCAGCGCAAAACCCGCGCAGTTTATAAATATAAGGGTTTCGGACAGCTATGCCCCGCTTTTGAGGCGCCCGTTTTCCGTGTTTGATGCCGGGGAGAATTATGCCGAGATAGTTTATAAAGTTATAGGAAGAGCCACTGAGATCCTTTCGGAGAAAAAAAAGAACGATCCGGTTGATTTTATAGGGCCTTTGGGAAATTCTTATCTTGATTTCCTTGAGCCGGAAACACTGAAAAAAAATATCATACTCGTGGGCGGAGGCACGGGCACGGCATCGGTGCATTATCTCGCTGAATATTTAAGAGGGAAAAATATAAAATTCACTTTGATTCAGGGCGCCCGGACGGATGAAATGATAATAATGAAAGAAAAACTCGAAAAATTGGGATGTATATTCTGTACGGAGGACGGTTCGTACGGAATAAAAGGCCTTGCCGGCCGTGTGCTGGAGGAAACACTGAAACCGGACAGCGTGGTTTTTGCCTGCGGCCCCGAAGGGATGATAAAAGCAGTGAGAAAAGAAGCCCGCAGGGAAAAAAACACGCGTGTGCTTGCTTCGCTTGAGGCTTATATGGGATGCGGAATAGGCGCCTGCATAAGCTGCGTGGTTGCGGTGGGCAGGAAAGATAATTTTGAATATAAAAGAGTCTGTAAAGAAGGGCCTGTTTTTGATGTAAAGGATGTTTTGTTTTGAACTTTTATCCGCGGAGGAGCGTATGAGCTTCAGCGCAAGAGTAAAAATAGGAAAGCTCAGGCTGAAAAATCCTGTTATGACGGCTTCCGGAACTTTCGGTTATGGTCTTGAATTTGAGAATTTTTTTGATCTGAACAGGCTGGGCGCAATCGTTGTAAAAGGCATGTCAGTAAAACCCGTGAAGGGAAACAGGCCCCAAAGGCTTGTTGAAACGCCGGCCGGGATCATAAACGCCATCGGACTGCAGAATATAGGAGTTGAAAAATTCATCTCCGAAAAACTTCCGCTGCTTAAAAAATACGACACACCTGTTATAGCGAATATTTACGGCACAAATGTCAGTGAATACACGGATGCAGCGCGGCGCCTGAATCATACGGAAACAGCGGGTATTGAAATAAACATATCCTGCCCGAACGTAAAAAAAGGAGGGCTTCAGTTTGCGGCGGACAAAACAGCTGTAAAAAAAATGCTGAAAGATATAAAAAAAGTATATGATAAAACCGTAATAGTTAAACTGTCTCCGAATACGGGAAATATAGAGGAAATGGCCGCTGTGTGCTCTGATCACGGAGCTGACGCGGTCTCGCTTATAAATACCCTTGTGGGTATGTCTGTTGATGTTGAAAAAAGAAAGCCTCATATAGCAAATGTTTTTGGCGGGCTGTCAGGGCCCGCGGTAAAACCTGTTGCGCTGGCTATGGTGCATAAGGTTTCAAAAAAAGTAAAGATACCGGTTATAGGCATAGGCGGTATAATGTGCGCCGAAGACGCTCTTGAATTTATAATTGCCGGAGCATCGGCTGTCCAGATAGGCACCGCGAATTTTGTTGACCCGTGCAGCTGTGAAAAAACAATATCAGGGATAGAAGAATATATGTTAAAGAAAGGAATAAAAAGCATGAACAGGATAAGAGGGAGTCTGAAGTATTAATATGAAGATAAAAACACACGCATTGTTTCTTTTGATCCTGCTTTTTCCGATGTCTGTTTATCCGGGATATGTAATGCTGGATACAAACACAGTGAAAGAAGGCGGAGTTGTAAAGGTGAAGATCGGTGTTGAAGCGCCTTTAAAAGCGTCGGAGATCAGATTTATGGAAGAAAAATATCCTGTTTTTTTCAGGAAATATGAACCGGTATCCCGTGAGTATATATATATGGCAGTTGTGCCTGTTCCGCTCGGGACACAGGGAAGAAAAGTCATGAAAGTAAGGTATTTTTCCTCTGAAGGCGGAAAGACCGAAAAAAAAGAATATATCAATATACGCCCGATGAAAAGCGAAGAATCACTTATACAGACAGGGGGAAAGGTTTTTTCCCTCGGCAAATATCTGAGGGAGGAAAATATCCGCATATCAGAGGCGCAGGATGAAATAACGCCGGTGAAATTTGATTTTCCTTTTTTAAGGCCTGTTACGGGAAGGCTTTCCAGTCCGTTTGGAAAAAAACGAGTATATGATGACGGTTCGGTGGGATGGCGGCACAAGGGAATGGACCTTGCGTCTCCTTCCGGAACAGAGATAAAAGCAGCAAACAACGGAACGGTGAAACTGGCCGAAGATATGAAGGGGCACGGAAAAACCATTGTTATAGACCATGGCGGCGGTGTTTATTCTCTGTACGAACACATGAGCGAAATATATGTGGATAAGGATGTTGTGGTAAAAAAAGGCGATATAATAGGCGCCGTAGGAAGCACCGGAATATCCACGGGCCCGCATCTGCACTGGCAGATGAATGTGTTTAAAGAACCTGTAAATCCCGGCGATTTTATGACAGAGTTTTAAGAGGGGTCAGAGGGTATATTCAGGCATTCTGCTCGAGTGCGGGCAGAGCGGATTCAAAATGAGAATTATAATTTCTGGATATTTTCTGTTCTCCGGGGTTGAAGTATTTTTCCCATTTCTTTATATTCTTTGTTCCGGAAAAACCATGGATTATTATATACTTAGGAGTGCGGGGTTTTTTTAAAAGGGTCATTCCGGCTTCTTTGAGTGTTCTGTCGCTCTTTTTATTGTTGCATTTGTGGCAGGCTGTTACCACGTTTGTCCATACAGAGGGCCCGTTCTTGCTTTTGGGAACTATATGGTCAATGGTGGGCTTGGATGTATATGTTCTGCAGTACTGGCAGCGGAAGTTATCCCTTATGAAAATGGCTTTTTTGGAGAATTTGGGTTTTTTATAGGGCTTTTTGACATAATACATAAGCTGAACAACTGAAGGCAGTTTGAGTTTGTGTTTTACGGTATGCAGAAAAACCCCGCTGTCTTCTATAACGTGCGCTTTTCTCTCAAAAATAAGTTTTAAAGCCCTGCGTCCCCGCAAAACAGTAAGCGGTTCAAAGGTAGAATTAAGGAGCAGGACATTTTGATCAGGGTCCATCAGATATTCTCCTTATAAATTTATATTATTTTACACTGAAAAACAGCTGTGTTCAAGTAATTTATTTTAAAATTATGTTCCGGGAGTATTTATGTCTGCTTTGGGGAAATATATGTGAACCGGAACGCCTTTTTAAACGTCCAAAGACTTAACAGATACAAAAGCAGTTGCTGTTCAGTGTTTGACCGGGTGTATATCCGGAAGCATGTTTTTATGACACAGTTTTTTGTTATATGGAAAAAAGAAAAGTGGCTAAACGTATTGAATTTGTTTTTTTATATGTTATAATATATTTCAAATTATCAAGAATACAATGGAGGTAATATAAGTGTTTAAAAATTTGCGATTTTTATTGATTTTTATGTGTCTGGCACCGGTTCTGAACGCGGCAATAACAATAATTGACGATATTAGAATAACGGGCCTGGTGACCGCCGATGAACAGGAAATACTGAGCAGGATATCATACGGGATAGGCATGCCGTATTCGCAGTACAAGACACGCGAAGATATCAGAAATCTGTATGAAACCGGAATATTTGACGATATTAATGTCGTGTTGTCCGAAGAAGATGGGAAAAATGTGCTGACTTATAAGATAGAAGAGAAACCCGTAGTTGCGGAAATTGCAATAGAAGGAAATGAAGGTATCGGCAGCGGTGATATTAAAGGGAAATTTGAACTTGATGCGCAGGAAACGATAAATCCTTTCGACGCCCAGGATGAAGCGCCTGAAAGCCGTGATAACCCCAAAATAAAAGAAGGCGGCTATCTGGATGAATTTCTTCTTAAAAAAGTTGTGGGCCAGATAGAAGAAATGTATAAAACAAGAAATTATTATTACGCGGATGTAAATTACGAAATAAATGAGATGGAAACCGAAGAAAACGGCAAAAAAAGAGTCGGAATAAAGATCAATGTCAATGAAGGGGAAAAAGTAAAAGTAAAATCCATAACCGCGGAAGGCAATTCGGTTTTCAGCATTGACAGGATAAAAGGAATTATGGAGACAAAAGAAGAAGGATGGTTTCAAAGCGGTGTGTTTGATGATGATAAGTTTATAAATGATCTGAAAAAGATTTTAAACGCATACTCATCCGAAGGTTATGTGAAAGCAAAGATAAACGGCTATGAATCCGGCGAGATCGAAATGAACAGAGAGAAGCTCATAGAAGAATTCGTGGATATAGATACGGAAACAAATACGATAGAAATAACGATACCGATAAAAGAGGGCGCGCGGTATGAAATAAGAGAGATAGTGATAGAGGGCAATGAAATATTCACGACGCGCGAGATCGAGGAAAACATAAAAAGCCGGAAAGACAGGGAATTTGACAGGAACCGTTTTGAGCAGGATGTGGCAAGGGTAAAGAATATGTATTCGCAAAAAGGACATATTTTCGCGCAGGTGCGAAGGTCTTATTTTTATGATGATGATACCGGAGAGGTTGATATAGGCCTTGCCATATCCGAGGGCCCGGTTGCATATGTTAATGAAATAAAAATACGGGGCAATTACGCGACAAAAGACAAAGTGATCCTGAGGGAGATCCTTGTGAAGCCGGATGAGCCTTTTGACAGCGAAAAGATCAAAAAGTCGCAGGAAAGAATATACAATCTGGGATTCTTTGACAATGTTGTGATAGATACGGAACAGATAGCAATGGATGAACTCAATCTTGTTTTTGAAGTTGTTGAAAGAAAAACAAATACAATAGGACTCGGAGCCGGATACTCAACCGTGGAAGGGCTTGTGGGATATGTGCAGCTTACGAACGCGAATCTTTTCGGGGAGGGCAAATCTTTCAGTGCGGATGTTCAGTTCGGCAATACAAAAAGAAGCTGGCAGCTTTCCTATGAAGATCCGTGGCTCTTTGATGTGCCGACATCTCTGGGTGTTGATGTATGGAACATATTAAAGGAAAAAGATTACAATAATCAGGGATATGACCTTGATACTTACGGGCTGAACCTCAGTTTTGGCAGAAGATTCACAAATGAAATGAAAGGTTTTATGACATACAGGTATCAGGAGGACGCTTATTCAAATATTGACGAGGAGCTGCAGGGAGTAATAGAGGAAAGAAAGAGCCAGGTAAGCAGTATAACCCCGATGTTTGTTTATGATACCAGAGATGATGTTTTTGATCCCGGAAAGGGTCTCTACGCAAGTTTGGCGCTTCAGACAGGCGGAGGTATTCTGGGCGGGGATTATAATTATTATAAAGGAATTGCTGACTTCAGATATTTCACCCCCAGTATTTGGAAATTTGTACTTGGCTTCCGGGCAAAGATCGGAAATGTATGGGGCTATCCATGGGCATACGGTTCGCCGGACGTGCCGCCGACAGAGAAATTTTACTGCGGCGGAACGGATACGGTAAGAGGTTATGAAGAACGGGCTCTTAATCCGCTGGGTGGAGGGAATTTCACACTGGTTACAAATCTGGAATACAAACTGAAAGTGGTTGAGAGGATGTTTTCTGTTGTGGCTTTTTATGACAGCGGAAATGCCTGGACAAGTTCAAAAGACGTTGATTTCTCAAATCCGTTCCTTTATCCGAGTGCGGGAATGGGAATAAGGTTTACGATACCCGGAACTGTTATGCTTATCAGGCTTGACTGGGGTTACCCGCTGGTTCCGGATCCTATCACGGGGCGGCAGGATGGAAAGATACACTTTAACATAGGGAATATATTTTAACATTCAATAAAATAATAAAAAAAGCAGGAGGTAATAGAAATGAGAAAAATGAAGATTTTGACGGCGGTTTTGATGCTTATGGTTTTTTCGGTGTCGGCATTTGCGCTGAATGTGGGTTATGTTGACATTGAAAAGGTCTTTTCAAAGTATGGGGGTACAAAAAAGGCTCAGGAAAAACTTATGAAGAAAAAAGAAGAGATGGAAAAGAACATAGAAAAAGAAAAACAGATGCTTCTTGAGAGGAGAGATGACCTGGAAAAGAAAGCAGGTGTGCTTGACAGGAAAAATCTTCAGAAAAAACAGGAAGAACTTCAGCAGGAGATCGCGAAACTTTCCAGGGAAGCGGAGGAAAAAGCACGTGTGCTAATGAGTGAAGAGCAGAGCGCCACGGGCGAAATCATAGAGCATATAAGAGCGGTTGTGCAGAAAGTAGCGAAAGATGAAGGGTATGATTATGTTTTTGAAAAGAACCTGCTGTTGTTCGGCGGCGACGATCTTACATTTGATGTAATAAAAGAAATGAACGGGAATTAAGATTCAATGGAACTTTCCGCACGGCAGCTGGCGCGAAAACTGGGCGGAACAGCTGCCGGTGATGCGGAGGCTGTTATATCCGGAATCTCAGATCTTGAAAATGCTTCCGGCACGGATGCGAGCTTTATTCTTTCCGAAAAATATATTGAAGCGGCGGAACGTTCAAAGGCGCGGGTTATAATTTCGGATTCACGGTCAGATTTAAAAGGGAAGACAATAATAAAGGTAGACGACGCAAAAAAAGCGTATGTTGAAGTTTTAAGGATGTTTTATACCCGGCCGCGGCCGCAGCCGGGTATCTCAGAAACAGCGGTAATAGGAAAAGATGTAAAAATAGGAAAAGACGTTCATATTGGGGGAGCCGCGGTAATAAGAGACGGATGCAGCATCGGGGATATGGCTGTGGTGTCGGACGGCGTCTGTGTCGGAGAAAATGCCGCAATCGGAAATAAAACAATTATATACCCGAATGCGGTAATATACGCGCGGGTAAAAATAGGAGTTGACTGTATTATTCATGCGGGAGCCGTCATAGGTCCGGATGGATTTGGTTTCCTTCCGGTTAAGGATGATGTTGTGAAAATACCCCAGACAGGATGGGTGGAGATCGGAAATAACGTTGAAATAGGGGCGAACTGCTGTATTGACAGAGGCGCTTTCGGACCTACGGTCATAGATGATAATGTGAAAATGGATAATCTTATCCATGTGGGCCATAATGTAAAGATAGGGGCGGGAACCCTTATTGCGGCGCAGACCGGTATTGCGGGAAGCACGGTGATAGGAAAAGGATGCATTATAGGCGGACAGGCAGGTATTGCCGACCATGTCGCGATAAAAGACGGAGCAATAATAGGATCTAAGGCCGGAGTTTCAAAGGATATTGAACCGGGTTCTGTTATGAGCGGGACCCCGGCAAGGCCCATTATGCAGGTCAGAAGAGCAGAGGCAAATACAGCTAAGATTCCGGAGCTTATAAAAGAGATCAGAAAAATCAAAGAGGAACTGGACGGGTTTAAAAAGAACAAATGAGAGAAAAACAGATTACTATTGCGGGAAGCGCGCTGGTAAAAGGCAGGGGCCTGCACAAGGGCAGAGAAAGCACCGTGGTTTTTTCCGCGGCCGCGCCCGGCAGAGGAATAATAATAAAGAATAATAATGAGAAATATACCCTGAGGCCCGAAAATGTATTTGATACAAGGCGCGGGACATCCGTAAAAAAAGGAAAAAGCAGGATTTATACCGTGGAGCATATGGTATCGGCTGTGCGGGGGCTTGGAATAGACAATATAACCGTTGAAATTAAAGGCGGCGAACTTCCCTGCGGCGACGGCAGCGCCGCGGTTTTTGCGAAAGCTGTTTTGAGTGCGGGGCTGAAAAAACAGAATGCATTAAAAAAAACACTGGAAATAAAAGAGCCTGCGGCAGTTAAAGACAACGGCTGTTTTCTGGCTGTTATTCCGTATCCTGTGTTTAAAGTTTATTATTTTTCCGATTTTTCCGAAATGGGATGCGGGCCGATGGAGTTTTCATCGGAGGTAACGCCTGATACATACTTAAAACGCATCTGCCGGGCCAGAACTTTTGGCTTTAAAAAAGAACTGCAGGGGCTCATAAAAAGCGGGCTTATAAAAGGCGCGGGGCCTAAAAACGCGGTTCTGATGGATAAAGGCAGGGCCGTTAATACAAGACTGCGGTATAAAAACGAACTGGCAAGGCATAAGGCTCTTGATGTAATAGGCGACTTCGGCATTCTGGGTTCAGGACTGAAAATGCTTGTTATTGCCTATAAGACAGGGCACAGGCATAATATAGAAGCAATAAAGAAAATCCGCACGATTAAAAAATAATCCCGGCCGTATATTAATTCATGAAAAAAAACGAGGTGAATGATTATGGAAACAAAGCTGAATGTTAAAGAAATTATGAAACTTATTCCCCACAGGATCCCTATGCTGCTCGTGGACAGAATAACGGAAATCACAGAAGGGGAGTCAATTACAGGAATAAAGAATGTGACTATGAATGAATGGTTCTTCCAGGGGCATTATCCGGATGAACCCGTAATGCCGGGGGTTCTGATTGTGGAGGCAATGGCGCAGACCGGCGGGGTGCTTCTCATGAAAAAACTTGAAGGACAGGAAGGAAAAGCCATTTATTTCATGTCAATTGACAATGTGAAGTTCAGAAGGCCGGTGGTTCCCGGGGACACGCTGACGATGAAGGTGACAATAGAAAAATTTAAAGGAAAGATAGGAAAAATACACGGGGACGCTTTTGTCGGAGAGGACAAAGCCGCGGAAGCGGATATGATGGCTATGATCGCCTGATGATGAAAAAGGAGAAGTGAAGTGATACACGATACAGCTCTGGTTTCCGAAAAAGCGGAAATAGGAAAAAATGTAAAGGTGGGAGCCTTTGCCATAATTGATGAAGGCGTTGTTGTGGGAGATGAATGCGAAATCGCGCCGAAGGTTCATCTTAAAAAAGGCACTGTCCTGGGCAGAGGAAATTATATCGGAGAAGGCACGCTGATAGGCGATAAGCCGCAGGATACAAAATTTAAAGACGAAGAATCATTTGTTATTGTGGGAGACGGAAATGTCATAAGGGAATATGCCACAATACACAGGGCAACCGCTCCCGGCGGCGCGACCCGTATAGGAGACAATAACTTTATCATGGGATATGTTCATATGGCCCATGATGCGCGGGTGAAGAATAATGTTATAATAGTAAACGCCGCACAGCTGGCGGGGCACACGCTTGTTGAGGACCATGCGTTTATAAGCAGTACGGTGCTTGTGCACCAGGGCGTCAGAATAGGCGCATACAGCATGATAGGCGGAGGATGCAGGGTCACCAAAGACGCAATGCCGTTTGTCATGGTTGTCAGCGAGCCCGCAAGAACGTTCGGGCTGAATAAAGTCGGACTGAAACGAAAAGGTTTTGACTCCGCGAGGATAAAGGCGCTTCAAAACGCATATAATATTATTTTCAGAAAGAAACTTATGATGAAAGAAGCGGTTGAAACCGTGAAAAAACAGGCGGAGAATACCGAAGATGTCAGGCATTTTATTGAATTCGCGGAAACATCCGCCAGAGGTATCATAAGGTGAAGAAAACAGCCCTTGCGGCGGGAGGAGGCAGCCTGCCGCTTTTGTTCCTGCGCAAAGCAGCGGAGAAAAAAAAGCCCGTGGTTGTTTTCGGAATAACAGGCGAGGCTGACATAAAAGCGCTTGCCGAATATTCAGAGCCTTATGAAATAAAAATAACGGAGCTTTCTAAAATCATCCGTATATGCAGAAAAGAAGCGGTTGACAGGATAGTGCTTTTGGGTTATATTCGGCACGCAAATCTTGTTAAAAATATAAAGTTTGACATGCTTACTTTAAAGACTCTTATGAAACTTAAGGATTTCAGGGCAGCCGCGGTAATGAAAGGGATAATAGACCTTTTTTCGGAAAAAGGAATAAAGGTCTTAAAGAGTACATATCTTCTTGAGGATTTTCTTGCGGGAAAGGGAAATGCGGGAAAAACAGCGCCGGGGAAAGATAATATCCGGGATATTCAGCTGGGAATTAAGATCGCGAAAAAGACGGCGTCGCTGGATATAGGACAGACGGTTGTTGTGAAAAAGAAGTCAATAATTGCGGTTGAAGCAATGGAAGGAACAGATAAATGCATTGAACGCGCCGCGGCGGAAGGCGGGCCGGGCTTTGTGGTCGTAAAAGCGGCAAGGCCGGGACAGGATATGAGGTATGACGTTCCTGTTGTGGGAGAAAAAACAATAGATCTTATTCAAAAACATAAAGGCGCGGGAATTGCGCTTGAGGCAGGCAGAACATTTCTTCTTGACAGGGAGAAGATCATAAAAAAAGCAGACAGAGCAAAAATATTTATAACCGGTTACTGATAAAAAACATTCATAAGGAGAATGGTATGCTTCCAATTTCAAGGCCGTTAATAGGCAAAGAGGAAAAGCAGGCGGTAAAAAAAGTGCTTGATTCGGGGATCATCGCATCGGGCCCTGTTGTGAAGGAATTTGAGAGAAAGTTCGCTTCTTATCAGGGAGCAAAAAGCGCGGTTGCCGCGGCAAACGGGACGTGCGCCCTGCATACAGCTCTTTATGCCCTCGGTATAGGAAGGGGCGATATGGTTTTAACAACACCTTTTACCTTTTTTGCAACGGCAAGTTCAATAATTCATTCGGGCGCCTCGCCTGTTTTTGCGGATATTGAAGAAGAAAGTTTTAATATATCCCCCGATGCGCTGGAGCAGGCTCTGAAAAAAGACAAAAAAAGAAAAATAAAAGCCGTGGTTGTTGTACATCTTTACGGACAGATATGTAAAATGGATGAGATAATGAAAACGGCCCGAAGGTACGGCGTGAAAGTAATAGAAGATGCGGCGCAGGCGCATGGCGCGGTTTATAAAGGGAAAAAAGCGGGGCAGTTCGGGGATGCGGCGGCATTTTCAATGTACGCGACGAAAAATATGACGTCTTCGGAAGGCGGAATGGTTATTTTTAAGAGCAGGGGCCCGGAAAGAACAGCAAGACAGTTTATAAACCACGGAATGAAAAATATGTATTACCATACGCATATAGGCTACAACTACCGCACCACGGATATTGAGGCGGCAATAGGGCTGGAGC
Source organism: uncultured Spirochaetia bacterium (assembly GCA_964439215.1). GTDB lineage: Bacteria > Oederibacteriota > PGYV01 > PGYV01 > CAYTNY01 > CAYTNY01. Next base: position 44,240 of record CAYTNY010000001.1, on the reverse strand, counting down.
AGCTGAAAAAGCTTGACGGATTTAACGCAAAAAGAAGAAAGAACGCGGCTGTGTTAACAGAAGCATTCGCTGAATATGACAGTATAATAACACCGAAAGAACAGAAAGGATGCCGGCATATTTTTCATCAGTTTACAGTCAGGGTGAAAAAAGGCAGGCGCGGCAGTCTTTTAAAACATCTCAATGCCGAAAAAATAGGAGCCAAGGTATTTTATCCCGTGCCTCTGCATAAACAGCCTGTATTCAGGAAGTTTGCGGGGAAAAACGCGGCGTTCCCGGAGGCGGAAAAGGCATCGCGGGAAGTTATAAGCCTGCCGGTTCATCCCGGCCTGAACAGAGATGATATTGAAAAAATAAGCAGAGCATTTAAAAAATATTTCGGGAGAATATAATTGAAATTTAAAGAACTTGAACTTTTTGGTTTTAAATCTTTTGCTGATAAAACGCGCCTGAAATTCGGCGGCGGAATAACCATTGTTGTGGGTCCGAACGGTTCCGGGAAAAGCAATATATTTGACGCCGTGAAATGGGTGCTCGGAACGCAGAGTCCGAAGTCCTTAAGGGGCAGCAGGATGGAAGATGTTATATTTGTGGGGTCTGACGACCGCAAGACGCTGGGTATGGCGGAAGTATCCATAACGCTTGATAATTCCGAGAAAACCATAAATATGGATTATACCGAAGTAAAGGTCACCAGAAGACTTTACAGGTCCGGAGAGAGCGAATATTTTATAAATGAAAATCCCGTAAGACTCAAGGATATAGTGGAGCTTTTTATGGATACGGGAGTGGGTATTGATTCCTATTCCGTGATAAGCCAGGGCGAAGTGGACAGGATAATAAATACAAAACCCGAGCAGAGAAGGGAAATATTTGAAGAAGCCGCGGGTATAACAAAGTACATAAAGAAAAGAGATGAAGCGTTAAGAAGGCTTGAAGCGACCGAACAGAATATGCTGAGGATAAACGACATACTTGTTGAAGTCAAACGGCAGGCGGCATCGCTTGAGAGGCAGGCGAAAAAAGCCGAAAAGTATAAAGTTCTTAAGGAAGAATGGAGCGATATAGCGGTAAGGCTCCTGTTCAGGGATATAAAGAAAAAAAATTCCAAGTACAGAAATGTTGAGGGCGAAAAAAAGAGTGTTGACGAAAAAATAGAGGAAGAAAACACAAAGCTTTCCACGCATGAAATGAAACATGAAGAAATGAAAATACTTTCGCTTCAGAAAGAAAAAGATATAAATGAAAAAAGGGAGCGTTTTCTTATTAAACAGCAGGAAATAAAGAGGCTTGAAGATAATCTTAAATTTCTTTCCCAGAGGTACGCTGAACTGAGCCAGCGGGTTGAGGAGCTGAAAAATGAAAATGTGGATAATGCGGGCAAAATTGAACGGATCAGGATTGAAATCTCGGAAAAAAATGAAGTGCTGGATGTTAAACAGCGCGAAATAGACGGGAAAAACACGGAAATTGAGGGCCTGACCCTTAAAGTATCTGAATTTGAACAGGGTCTTGAGGCCCGCAGGAGCGAAAAAGACGTTAAACTGAGAGCTGTTGAAGAGCTGAATAAAGAAATAAACACACTTAATAATAATCTGGTTGAGCAGGAAATAGCACTGAAAACGCTGGATGAAAAACTTCAGAAGAATGAAGCTGACGCAAAATACGCCGGAGAAAAAGAAATTTTTATTGAAAATGAATTAAAGCAGATAACCGAGAACAGAGGCGTAAAAAAAGATGAAATAGAAGATATAAAAGGAAGGGAAACACGTTTAATTAAAGAAAAGATCTTAAAGAACGAAACAAAGAAACGGACAGATTCAATGCTGAAGGATCTGGAAATGGATATCGGGCGTATGGAATCCAGGTATGGATTCCTTAAGCAGATGCATGAAAAACTTGAAGGATACGGGGAAATAGTAAGAAAAGTTCTGACGGATTTTAAAAAGGAAAACACAGAATCCGGCGGTGAAAGGATAATTGACGCGGTCGGTAACCTTATAAGTGTTGAAAAAACGTATGAAAAAGCCGTTGAGAAAACACTTTCGGATGTCCTGCAGACCGTTATAATAAATGATAAAGGCGTGGTAAAGGATATATTCACCAGGTATGCGGACGCCAAGGGCAGGATCTCGCTTTTTGATTCCTCTTTTTCCGGAGAGGCGGTTCTTGAATCCGGACGAAAAAAGGCCGCTCATAGAAATATTACGGGGTACCTTCCGGATATGATAACTGTAGAGGAAAAATATACCCCGCTGAAAGCGCTTTTTTACAATATATTTACCTGTGAAAATCTGGAAAAGGCGTTTGAGATAATCCGTGACGGGAATTCGGACGAGGAATACTATATTTTAACGCAGCAGGGAGAATTTATTTCCAATCGGGGATATTATTCAAGAGCCGGAGCAGGAGCCGGGGCAGGCGAAGGTTTTTTAAGCAGGGAAAGGGAGATCAGTGAAATAAAAAATGAAATAATGGCTGCGCGGGAAAAACAGGGCGCTGTTGAAGAGGAATTTGTCCGCCAGGAGAGAAAAATATTTGAAATAGAATCCGAAATAGAGAGGCTGTCCACGCTGTTTCACAGCAGGTATGTTGAGGTTGTCAAGGACGATGAGAGGATCAAACAGAAAGAAGAAGAGCGTATTTTTGTAAAAGAAACAGTTAAGAATCTGGACGTACAGAAAAAAGAACTTATAAAGGAAAAAGAGGAAAAGTCAGAGCGTATAGCCGGCATACAGGAGCTGTCCGGAAAGAAAAAAGACGAAAAACAGCGGGTCCTGGAACTGGCGGAAAACGCGGAGGAAGGCATTGCCCGGGCAGAGGAAGAACTGCAGGGGCTCAATAGAAATCTTGAAGAAAAAAGGATGGAGTTTCTTACCGCGAAAAACGAATATGAAATGGAATTAAACAATAAAAAGACGCTTGAAAACAGGCTGGGGGAAATAGAGGCGTTCTATGAAAATACCGGCAAAGAAATTGAAAGTCTGAAAATAAAAATATCCGAAAGCCGGCAGGAGCGGCAGGAAAGCGAAAACAGAATAAATGAAGATAAAAATACGCTCAGCGGTGACGAGGACGCGTGGAATCAAAGCAGAATTGAATTTGAAGGTTTTAAAAAAGAGATGGACGGACTTGAAAAGTATATAAAAGAAATGGGCAGGGAAAGGGACCGGCTCAAAGAACAGCAGTATGAACTGAAAGTGGTAATGAACGAACTTTCGGTTGACATAAGGGCTCTTGAAGAAAAACTGGAAGAAGAATTCAAAGTGAAGGCCCGCGAGGAGCAGATTGAAAGCGAAGGAATGGATGAGGAGCAGTACAGGGAACTGAAAATGAACGCGGAAGAAAAAAAAGAAAAGATGGATAAGCTCGGAGTTATAAACCTTGTGGCGATAGAAGAATATAATGAACTTAAAGAAAGAAATGAATTTCTTCAGTCACAGTATGATGACCTGGCATCGGCGCGCTCAAACCTTCAGAAAGTAATAAGAAAAACAAATGAAGAGTCAAAAGCGCTTTTTGAGAAGGCTTTTGATGAAATAAGAGGAAAGTTTTCCGAGGTTTTCAGGAAAATGATGAACGGCGGAGAGGCGGATCTTATACTGATTGACAGGGACAATATACTGGAATCCGGAATAGATATTATAGCCAGGCCGCCGGGCAAAAAACTTCAGAATATAACCCTGCTTTCCGGCGGGGAAAAGGCAATAACCGCAATATCCCTTTTATTTTCCCTGTTTCTGACAAAAGCAAGCCCTTTCTGCGTAATGGACGAGATTGACGCGGCGCTTGATGATATTAATGTTGTCAGATTTACCAATCTGGTAAAGAGCTTCAATGACATAACTCAGTTTATAATAATTTCCCATAATAAGATAACAATGGAAACAGCGGACGTGCTTTACGGAGTTTCCATGGAAAAAGCCGGAGTTTCAAAGATCATATCAGTGAAACTGGACGGGAAAGAGAAAAAACCCGCGGATAAAAAGGAAATGGATGAGAAAAAGGTGAAAAAAGAAAGACTGGAGGGATTCAGTACTTCCGGTGAACGGCAGACGGATGCCGCGGCAGAAGGCTCCGCGGAAAATACCGGAGCCGCAGGCCCGGAAAAAACAGAAGAAAATAACACGGATGCAGAAAAACGGAGCAATAAAAGCGATGCATCCGGAGCCGGTGAGGCGGCGGAGCCGGTAAAGGGCGGGGACAATGACCAAAACTGATAAATTTTCCCGGCCAAGATCATTTCTCGGGAAGATTAAATCTTTTTTTGACAGAGGGGATATTAAAGAATATCTGGATGAACTTGAAGAGCTGCTTATAAGCGCGGACATAGACATGGATATAGTGGATGAAATGTCAGAACTGCTTGAAAAAAACAAACTTAAAACTTATGAAGAAGCGGCCGGGTTCCTGAAAAAAGAATTTGAAAAAAAACTTTCTCATGATGGAGCCGGACTGGAAATAAAAGCACCGCTGCATATTCTGCTTCTTACCGGAATAAACGGGAGCGGAAAAACCAGTACTGCCGCGAAACTGGCATGGCTTTTTAAGAAAAAAGGAAAAAAAGTAATGTTTGCGGCGGCGGATACTTTCAGGGCGGCGGCAATACAGCAGCTTGCTTCATGGGCGGAAAAACTGGGAGTTGAACTTATAAGCGGCATGGAAAATGCGGATCCGGCCTCTGTTGTGTATGACGCTGTTATGAAAGCGAAAAAAGACCGGGCGGACCTGCTTATAGTGGACACTGCCGGAAGACTGCATACAAAGAAAAATCTTATGCAGGAGCTTGAAAAAATAAAAAAAATAGCAATGAGAGAAGTGGCGGAGGAAAATATTGACGCATATATAATTATTGACGCGAATACCGGAAAAAACGCCTATATGCAGGCAAAAGAATTTAACGCCTGTATAAAATTAAGCGGGATCGTGCTTACGAAATTTGACAGTTCCGCAAAAGGCGGAAGCGTTATAGGCATACGCTCAGGACTGAACCTTCCCGTTAAGTACATTACTTTTGGTGAAACTTCCGCCGATATTGAAGAATTTTCCGCCCGGAAATTCACGGATGAACTGTTTGAAATATAAATGACGGGGAGCCCGGGCCCCGGGCGGCGGCAAAAAAAACACTGTGCAGGGAGATGCGGTTTATTATGAAATGGATAATTACAGACAGTGCTGCGCCGGAGGGAGCGGCGGAGAAACTTGCGGAAGAACTGAAACTTCCGGCATACATTATAAGCGCGCTGATTAACCGGGAAATAACAACAGCTGAAAAAGCCCGGGAAATGCTTGAGATTGCGGATGCGCCGCTTAACAGTCCGTTTTTGTTTGAGGAAATGAACAGAGCGGCGGACAGGATATTAAAAGCTGTTTTGAAAAAAGAAAAGATCGTGATCTACGGGGATTATGATGTTGACGGAGTGACATCCATCGCCATACTTTATCTTTTTTTCAGGGATTATTTAAATGCTGATAATATTCATTTTTACATACCCGGCAGACACGATGAAGGCTACGGCATGAACAGGGACGCCGCGGAAAAAATAATAAATGAAGGGGCAAAACTGATAATAACGGTTGACTGCGGAATAACATCAAAAGACGATGTGGCATTCTGCCGGGACAGCGGAGTTGATGTGATAGTGACGGATCATCATATGCCCGGGGAAAAAACAATACCTGATAAAGCCGCCGCGATAATTAATCCGAAATATTCCGAAAGATATCCGGAAAAGGAACTCAGCGGCGCGGGTGTGGCCTACAAGCTTGTCTGCGCTCTTGCCGAAAAAAAGGGGATTGATATAAGGGATGAATTTGTTGATTTCGCGGCCCTGGGGACCATTGCGGATGTAGTTCCGCTGACAGCGGAAAACAGGACAATATCCGCAAGAGGGATGAAAAAAATGGAATTTGCCTCCAACAGAGGCCTTAGAGCCCTTAAAGAAGCGGCGGGAATGAAAGAAGGAAAGCCGGTTAATGCTTATCATCTGGGATTTGTTCTGGGTCCGCGGATAAACGCGGCAGGAAGGCTTGAGCATGCAAAAAAAGCTGTTGAACTTTTTATCGGAGAAGATGAAGAGCTTATAAAAAACGCGGCGCAGGATTTAAACAGAATAAACGAAGAGAGAAAGAGCGCGGCCAAACTTGCCGAAGAGCAGGCGATGGAAAAGATTGCCGATGTTTTTGATCCTGAAAAAGATTTTGTGATAGTGCTTTTTGACAGGTCCTGGAATTCCGGCATAGTGGGGCTGACGGCTTCAAAGGTACTTAACAGATTTGACAGGCCTGTTTTTGTATTGACTATGGGAGAGGACGGCCTGGTGCACGGAAGCGCAAGAAGTGTTCCGGCGGTAAATATCTATGAGTGCCTGAAAGCCTGCGAAGGCGTTCTGGAAAAATACGGCGGACATAAACTCGCGGCCGGAGTTTGTCTGAAAGAAGAAAATATTGACAGATTCCGGGAAATGATAAATGAATATGTAAAAAAAAGATATTTAACCGAAGATTTTGAGAAAAAAATATATATTGACGCGGAAATCAATGAAATAATTGATATAAAGGATGTAAGGATATTTGAAAAACTGCAGCCGTGGGGTGAAGGAAATCCGCGTCCTTTGTTCTGTCTGCGGTCAGTTATGATCATGGATGTGAAGCATTTCAGGAACAATACAATAAAATTCTACGCAAAACACGGCCGGCGGTACTATAATTTTATAATGTTTGGATGCAAAGAAGAACACAAAACAGCGGTCCGAAAAGGGCGCGGCGCGGATGTTGTTTTTTATCCGGGTATAAATGAATGGCAGGGTTCTGAAAACCTTATACTTGAAGTGGCGGATATGGAATTCGGAGAGGAAAGCGCCGGTTTGGCGCGGGAGAAAAAATAAGGAGGTCTCCTGAATGAAAGGGAAAAAGAGGAAATTTTTTATGGTGAAAGCTGTATTTTTCGGAGTAAGGGACATTTTCTCGCCGCCGAAAAAAACACTGAAAGAGGCTGCACTCGATAAAGGAATGAGCGTGCTTGATTTCGGCGCGGGAACCGGAAGTTTTGCCGCTGCGGCAGCCGGAATCGTCGGGAGCGGAGGGAAAGTCTATGCGCTTGACAGTGATCCTGAAGCGGCCGCATTTATAAAAAAAAGGACCGCGGGCAAACCCAATGTCTTTGTCATAGAGTCTTCCTGTGCCGCGGGGCTGCCTGATTCTTCCGTTGACAGAGTGCTGTTGTATGATGTTTTTCATCTTCTGGAGAATAAAAGACAGGTTCTTGATGAAATATACAGAGTCATGAAACCTGACGGAAGATTTTCGTTCAGCGATCATCATATGAACGACGGCGAAATAAGAAAAGCGGTGCTTGCCGGAAACCTTTTTGATTTTTTTGAAAGAGGAAAGAAAACGTATACCTTTAAAAAGATCTGAGCCGGTTCAGCGCGGTGTTCTGACGTTTTTTTGGGGGCACATTCCGCGCAGAGGACAGCGGGAGCAGTAAGGGGATACAGGAAGGCAGATGTTCTGGCCGAAAAGCACGAGATGATAGTTTATTTTTATCCAGTATTTTTTCGGAAGAATTTCTCTTAATCGCATTTCGGTTTTATCCGCGTTTTTTGTGTCTACATAGCCCCAGCGGTTGGTGATTCTGTGGACATGGGTATCAACGCAGATGCCGGGCTTATTGAACGCTGCTGTCACAACGAGATTTGCGGTTTTTCTTCCTACTCCGGGAAGTTTTAAAAGTTCTTCAAGGCTGTCGGGGACCTTTCCGCTGTATTTTTCTATAAGCATTTTGGTTGTTTCGTGTATGGCTTTGGCTTTGTTTCTGTAAAAACCGCTTTTGTAAATTATTTTTTCAAGTTTGGGGCGCGGCAGTTTCATTATTTCGGCAGGTGCGGGCGCGGCGGCAAAAAGTTTTTCCGAAACAACAGCCGTTGTTTCATCTCTTGCCCTTAAAGATAAAAGGCACGGTATAAGCACCCAGTACGGATCTTTTTTATCATACGCAAACCGCTCCAGTACAGGCGGTTTATAAGCAGAGGATATTTTTTTTAAGATATTCATGGTTTTATCTATGTTTTTGCCTGATATCATGTTTTTTTCCTCCTTGCAGCCGGCAGGTTGAGTTTATAATAAAAAAACGCCGGAGGCAAGAGTAAAAAACTCTCCGCAAATTTAAAGGTTCAAGGCGGCTGAATACTGTATGATATAAGCCGGAGATTAAACAGAAGATTTGGGCAAGGACAGCATGATTGGAGAGGGCGCGCCCTGCAAAAAACATAAATAACGGTATGAATTAAGCGCTCCGATATGCGCGGGAAAAGGATTTCGATTCTATCAGGCGCCGCAATAAAACCTGCAATCTATATAAAGGTTCAAGGCGGGAAAAAATAGTTGACAAATACAGGATGAAAGAGTATAAATATAGTTACTTTTTTATAATTTTTTTTGCTTTTTGCAAAGGACAGCATACAGAGACCGGCTGTAACAGGCACACTCTTTGGTACTAAAAAAAAATAAGCAGAGGGGGTGGGAATGAATTGAAAAGCCTTGGCAGACATATTCTGGTTGAGTTTTACGGATGCAGCAGAAAAAAAATAAATAAATTAAAATTTATCCGAGAGGCAATGATTGGAGCCGCGGAATTTGCTAAAGCGACAGTGGTGGATGATGTATTTCATAAATTTAATCCGCACGGAGTATCCGGTGTTGTTGTGATTGCGGAATCTCATCTGGCAATTCATACCTGGCCTGAATACGGTTATGCGGCGGTTGATCTTTTTACCTGCGGTGATGATGTTGATCCATGGGATTCGTTTTTTTATCTGAATAAGGCTCTTGAAGCGGAAACAAACACAACAATGGAATTGAAACGCGGACTTCTTGATATACCGAACCTGAAGCATAAAGCACAGGCCGGGCAAAAGGAAAAGACACTTACGCTTGAAAAAGCATAATCACAAAAAAAGGAGAGAGACCCGTGGATGGAAAAAGAAAAAAAGAACTTAAAGCAATGCTTCTCCGTATGAAAAAAGAAAAGATCAATGAAATCAAAAGACAGAACGAAGAAATAGAAAGCTCTGACAGCTTCAAAGGCGACGCGCAGGATTTTGCGGATACGGCAAGCAATATATATGAAAAAGAACTGCAGTACGACCTGACTGAGAAAAACAAACAGCTGTTGGGCGATATAGAGGACGGGCTCGAAAGAATAAAAAGGAATAATTACGGAAAATGCAATAACTGCGGCGGAAATATATCCATGGAAAGGCTGAAAGCGGTTCCTTTTGCCCAAAACTGTATAAAGTGTCTTAACACCAGAAAAACAAAAGTAAAGAGTTTTGTTATGCCGGAGCCGCCTAAAAAGAAAAAAGCCAAAAAAACCGTGAAAAAAACTGTTAAAAAATCAGTTGAAAAAACGGCAAAAAAAGCGTCTCCGAAAAAGAAAACAGTAAAAAAGAAAAAAACGGCTAAAAAGAAAAAATAAGCCTGTTGGTTAAGATCGTACGGCAGGCGTGTGTTTTTTATCAGGATAGGAAGGCCCGGTGAATAAGATGAAAATAACAAGCGGGCGTTACAATGGGTTTAAGATATTTTCGCCGCCCGGACGGCATACAAGGCCCTCGCTTGCCAGGGTCAGGCAGGCAGTTTTTAATATGCTCAGAGAAAAGCTCGCGGGCAGTACGGTTATTGACTGTTTTGCGGGCACCGGCGCTTACGGGCTGGAAGCGCTGAGCAATGAAGCGGAAAAAGTTTTATTTATAGATGACAGTACACGGGAACTGATAGAGAAAAATCTTCGCAAAACAGGGGCGGGAAAAAAACAATATGAAATATTTTCCTGCAGCTTTCAAAAAGCGCTTCAGAAAATACACCAAAAAGGCATAACAGCGGAAATATTTATGGCGGATCCTCCTTATAACAAAGGGTATGCGTCAAAAATCTTGAAAAATACGCAGTTAAATGGTATTTTAATTAAAGGTTCGCTGTGTGTTCTGGAAGTGCATAAAAGCGAAGCTGCTGAGATTGAAACGCCTGATTTTTTCAGGAAAATAAAAGAAAAAAATTACAGTGATACGCATGTAATAATTTTCGAAAAGGCGGTATGAGATGGTTGATGCTGAAGTGTTGAAAAAACAGAAATTTTTCGGAATTTTCACGGAGGAAGAATTAAAGGTTTTTTCTGAACGGCTGCTTTGGGAGGAGTTTGAAACCGGGGACGGGATTTTTATGGAGAATCAGATAGGTGATGATGCCATGTATATAATAGCGGAGGGCGCGGTGAAGATCACAAAAAAACACAAGACCGAGGAAAAGGTTATTGCCAATCTGAGGGAAGGCGAATTTTTCGGCGAGATGGCAATGATGGTGCCCGCGCCGCGGAGCGCATCGGCAGTTGCCATTAAACCCTGTAAAATGATACGTTTTTCGGGAAGAGATTATAATTCTTTTAAAAAAGATTATCCCGCTGTCGTGGTCAAGCTTAATGAAGTATTTATCAAAGTGCTTATTCAGCGGCTGAGAGACGCGGATAAAAGGCTGGTGAAGGATGGTTGTGGAATTGCGGGACTATAATGCCAAAGCGCTTGTCATAAAATGGTTTTTGAATACTTTTGCTCTTTTTCTTGTTGTGAAGACGATAAAGGGCCTGGAGATAAAAGCCGACGGCCTGGAAGGTCTGGTGATTTTAATGGCTGCCGCGGCTGTTATTGCCGTCATAAATGTGTTTATTAAGCCGTTTGTTTTATTATTGACTTTGCCCATAAACGTGTTATCATTTGGCCTGCTTACTTTTGTTATTAATGGAGTTATGTTTGCGCTGGCAGGGCTGCTTGTGAACGGTTTTGAGGTTAAAAGTTTCTGGGGCGCTGTCGCTGGCTCTGTTTTTTACAGCATACTCTCCATGATACTGGGTATTTTCGTTCCTGATAAAAGAAACGCAAAGCCTGTTGATTACAGGATTATTGATGAATAGAAGGGAAATGATATAATCGGCGCGAGGGTGGTGGAATGGTAGACACGCATGGTTGAGGGCCATGTCGGGCGACCGGTGCGGGTTCAAGTCCCGCTCCTCGCACCAATTTTTCAGTCCGTTTTTTTTCTTTTGAAATAAAAAAACAGGCAGGGAGAAAAAATGACTTTAAAAAAGAAAAAGCAGAACTCAAAGAAGCCGGAAGCTGAATACGCCGTAGGCGTGGATCTTGGAGGCACAAATATTGTTCTTGTTCTGATTACTTATAAGGGTAAAGTAGTCAGAACAGAGCGCATGGAAACAGAAGCGGCAAAGGGTCCGGATTTTATAATTGACAATATGGCGGAAAAAATCAACGGTATTATCAGATCCGCGGGCATAAAAAAACAAAATGTTAAAAGAATGGGTATAGGCGTGCCCGGCCCGCTGGACAGTAAAAAAGGAATTGTCAGGCTTGCTCCGAATATGCCGGGATGGAAAGATATAAAATTAAAACAAAAAATTGAAAAAAAGACAGGCATAAAAACAGCGGTGGAAAACGACGCGAACTGCGCGGTATACGGAGAAAAATGGACAGGCGCGGCAAAAGGCGCCGCTGATGTGGTCGGCCTGACGCTGGGTACCGGCGTCGGCGGAGGCATAATACTTAATAACAGGCTGCACAGGGGGAATTCCGGCACGGCCGGCGAGATAGGGCATACCATAATTGATATAAACGGGAAAAAATGCTCCTGCGGGGCTTCAGGGTGTATTGAAGCGTATGCTTCGGCTACGGCCATTGCGGAGTCGGCAAAAGAAAAAATAAGAGAAAAAAGACAGTCAATGATAGTGCAGATTGCAAAAGGGGACATGAACAAAATAACATCAAAAACAGTTTATGAAGCGCTTTTAAATAAAGATAAGGTCGCCCTGGAAGTATGGGATGATTTTATCCGGCATTTATCCGCGTCTCTGGCCGGAATATTAAACACTCTAAATCCGGAAGTCGTTGTTATTGCGGGGGGAGTAATAAATGCGGGGAACAGGCTTTTTACGCCGCTCAGGAAAGAAACAGGAAAAAAAGCGTTTGCTGCTCCGTTTTCGGACGCGGTTATTGTTCCTGCGAAACTGGGAGAGCTTGCGGGTGCGATAGGGGCCGCGGGTGCGGCCATAAATGAAGGGGATTATTACGGGCTGTGATATTGAATCTCAGGCTGTTAATTCTTTTAAGAAAAAATATTCTTAATTTCATAATTCTGTTTATCCCCGTGGTTTTTTTTCAGCCGTTTTTTGATCCTTTCGGCCCTGCCCAGCTTATGGCCGCGCGTCTTTTTCTGCCTTTTTTCTTTTTGCTGTATTTTCTTGAAGCGCGGCGCAGAGGGGGATTTGAGGTAAAAATCAATCCTGCTCTTTTTCCCGCGTTCTTATATGCGGTTATCGCGGTTCTTTCCGTTGCATGGGCGATGAATGCGCAGATCGCCTCCAAGTATGCTTTTGAACTTGTACTTTTTATTTTCGGGGCCTATTTTATCTGGAACGTTTCCGATGAAAATGACGGCAGAAGAATGCTGTTTTTAGTGTTTTTTGTCCATGTGATAATGGCGGTTTACGGGCTTGCTCAGAGATTTGATGCGGATATTTTCAGCTGGAACACAAATTTTCAGGGGCGGCCCATGGGCACCATCGGCAATCCTAATTTTTTTGCGTCACAGCTTCTTATACCGATGTTTCTTCTGCTGTCTTACGCGGTTTTGGGAAAAAAACATAAGGCTGCCGCGGGTGCGGGGTTTGTTGTTATGTTCGCGGTATTTTTATACGCAAAAGTGGCGGGTACTTACATAGGTTTTGCGGGCGGCATGGCTTTGTTTGCAATCTTATGGCTGACATTAAAAGGCAGTCATGTGAAAATGTTCATTAAACGGCGCAAAAAGGCAGCTGCCGCCGCGCTGCTTGCGCTTATTATCGGCGGCGCCGCCGTATATCCGGCTGTTTTGGCAGAATCAAAAAGATTTCTTGAAGGCAAGCAGCGGTCTGTGATACACAGGTTTCTTATGTGGGAAGCCGGATGGCTCATGATCAAAGAATCACCGGTTAAAGGCAAAGGCATGGGTATGTACAGACTGAATTTTCCGCATTACCAGGGAATACTTTTAAATGATCCAAAAAACGATAAATATGATTATGTGGTGACCTGGATGCCTCATCAGAATTATATACTTATAGCCTCGGAAACGGGTATTTTAGGGCTGGGGGCCTTTCTTGCCGTTGTTGCGGTATTGTTTTATTCCGCTTACAGGAGTTTTTATATAAGAAAAAGAGGCGATCCTTTTCTTGCTGGAGCGGTTTCGGGCGCTGCTGCGCTGCTGGGCGCTTCGCTGTTTAATACTTTTTACAATATTCCGGCGACAACACTTTATTTTTTTATACTCATATTTTTTGTGTCGGCATATAAGAAAGAGCGGTCATTAAAAAGCGCCGGCATAGGAAAAAAAGGCGCCATAGCCGGAGCTGCTGCATCGGCTTTTCTGATAATGTTTTCGGCGGCTGCGGACGGAAAAGCGGCCGCGTCAAACATATATCTTAAGCAGGCCAACCGTCTGGTCAAAAGCGGGCATTATAAAAGCGCTATAAATTATTATGAGCGTATAGTTGAGCAGAATAACGTTGAGCTTTGCCCGCAGACAGATGTTGCTCAGTATTATTATGCGGCGGAAGCCTACCGGCAGGCCGGGTATCCGAAAAAAGCCTATGAATATTATAAAAAAGACCTGGAAATAAATCCGTATTGTCCTGAAGTGAATAATATGTTCGGCGCGCTTTCCGGGCAGCTGTCCGCGGAGGGCACCGGCAGCCTCAAAGAAGCGATACAGCATCTTGAAACCGCTGTTTTTGCGGCGCCGCACTATGAAACGGCTTATATAAACCTTATAACCGCGTATATGGCGGCCGGTGATACAGAAAACGCGAAAAAAACAGCTGAAAAGTATATTCGGTTTAACGGTGATGACGGAAAAATGGATCCTTATATAAAAGCAATAATTAAAACAGAACAAGGACCGGAATAAAAACCGGACCGCATTTGAAGCCTGCGGTTATCCGGGATATAAAGGGGATTTTATGAAGCAAAAGCCAATAACATATACGGCGGCTGTGGTTGTTGTGGTTTTTATATTCGGTGTTTATCTTCACACGATGAACCCTGTGTTTAAAAACAATGATTCGCCCGAGACCGCGGCTGCGGCATACACTCTGGGCATAGCGCATCCTCCGGCTTATCCTCTGCACACAATGGCAGGGAAGATCGCCTGCCTGCCTTCTTTTGCGTCTCCGGCGTTCCGAATGAATGTTTTTTCTTCGTTTCTGGGGATGATAATACTTTATATGACTTACAGAATACTGATCATGCTTAATATAAATATTTTCGGAAGCGGTATGCGCATATGGGCGGGGGCGGGAGCGGTTTTAACGGCGTTTTCCTATATTTTCTGGAATCAGGGAACAGAGGCAAAGGGAAGTATTTATATGCTGAACCTGCTGTTTCTTGCGGTTATTATTTTTTCCATGCTTAAGGCAAAAAGCGCAAAGACGCCTGTATATATATATATGTCATCCTATATCTATGGCTTGTCCCTTTCCAATCACTGGCCCAGCATGATAATATTAGCGCCGGTTTTTGCTTCCTGTCTATATATTTTCCGCAAAAAGACATCAGGGAAAAATTATATTATTTCCGCGCTGTTTTTTCTGGCAGGGCTCACGCCGTATTTATTTCTTGTTATCAGGTCATCTTCTGATCCTGTTTTTAACTGGGGCGATCCTTCTTCCGGCTTATCCGGATTCTTATGGGTTGTTCTGCGCCGGGGATATGTTAATCCTGTCACGCCTTCCGCTGATGTGTATTTATACCAGGTAAAGCATTTTTTATATCTTTTTGCCGTGAATTTTTCGGTGCTGTGTGTTTTTCTGCCGGCCGGTATTTATGCCGGCTATAAGAGGGCGCGCGGAATATCGGTTCTTCTGGCGGCAGCTGCTTTTATTATAATATTTGCGGTTGTTTTTCTTAACAGAACACAGGAAGGCGTTATCTGGCTGATATATATTTTTCTTATGCCCGCGGTCTATCTGGCAGGGCTTTTTATTTCAGCAGGAATAGCGTATATTTACACAAGAATAAGGGGCCGGCGGTATAAAAAACTTTTTATTGTTCTTGCCGCGGCCGGCGGGGTTCTTATGTTTTGGTCCAATTTCATAAAAAATGATTATAAAGAGGATTATCTATCCTATGATTACGGATATAATATTTTAAGGACCGTGGAAAAAGACGGCGTCTATATAGCTGACGGCGATTATAACCTTATGCCGCTGTATTATATTATGGAAGTACAGAAAAGACGAAAGGATGTTAAGTTTGCTACATCTTCTTTTATTATATTTGACTGGGGTATTGAGGATTTTTCCGGCAGATACGGTGATATAAAAATGACGCCGTTTAAGACCGCGGAAAATATTGCTGAGATTGTGCGGTTTTATTCTCCGGATGAAGCGGTTTACAGGAGCAGCTATCTGCCTGAAATGGAGCATCCGCCTGAAGGGTTTGTTTTTTCCCAGAAAGGCATACTGCTGAGGATATCAAAAAAACAGAGGCTTTATGGTCCGGATGTTTTTGAAAGATATTCGTATAGGGGGGTGTTTGAAGATTTTGCGAGGCTTACAAAGAACAATAATGATCTGATAGGATGGTACCCCGTAAGTATGGTAAATCAGGCAAATGCACTGAATGCGTCGGGTTATCCGGAGGAAGCGGTAAAACTTTATAAAAAAGCGCTTTTGTTCCCTGTGGACAAGCCGGAATCAATGATCTTTTATAATATTGCTCTTGCTTATTCAAATCTTGATGATTTTAAAAATGAAATGAAATATCTTATTTTAGCCGCGGAAAAAGAAGAAAGCAATCCCAGGGTTTTTGAGCATCTTGGAGGAATATATTTTAATCTTGGAATCTTTGAAAAAGCCGGTGAAAATCTGAAAAAAGCAGTATCAATGGGAAGTGAAAACAGCAGGGTTGCTGCTCTGCTTAAATCGCTGAAAGAATCAGATAACAGCAAATGGTTTGAAATTGCAATGGCTAAGCTTACTGAAATGCTTTCAAAAGGCGAAAAACTGACTCAAAATGAATACCGGAAAGCAGAATACATTGCGGATTTTTTACTTGAAAATGATTATAAGGAAGGTATAATATATAGGAATCTGGGAGTGTTTTATTTTCAAACAAAGAGGTATGAAAAAGCACTGGAGAACTTCAAAAAAGCAAAAAATGAAACAAATTCCGCGGAACTTTATAGTTTTGAAGCATATGTGTATTATACAAAAGGAAACAAAAAACAAGCATTGAATGTTTTGGATCGCGGAATAAAAACATTTCCGGAAGACAGCGGTTTACTGGATCTAAGAAAGCAGATCAAAGGAGAATAGCTTTAAGATGGGGAAAATACTTGTTGCGCTTACAGATAAAGATGATGCCATAAGAATAAACAATTTTTTTGATGAGTTGTCTTATTCTCCTTATATTGTCACGGATTCCGGATCACTCATGAACAAGATACAGAGTAATTTCAAACTTCTTATACTTGACATTGACATCGTGGAAGAGCTGGAACTGGACATAATAAATTTCATAAAAAGAAGAACCCCTTCGCTTAAAGTTGTGGTTGTAAGCGGCAGGGAAAAAATAAACAAAGCAATAGAAATGGCGGGCCGGGCCGGATTTGCCTATATATCAAAACCCATAAATCTGAATGAAATTAAATACCTTGCGGAAAAAGCGTTTATGGAAAAAGAACGGGAAGAGGATATGGACGCATTGGAATATTTCGAAAACAGGTTTGTGGGAAATTCCGAGAAGATCAGAAAGGTTACGGGAATTGTAAAGAAAGTTGCTTCAAATAACAGCAATATTCTTATTACGGGAGAAACCGGAACAGGAAAGGAATTGATTGCAAGGGCGCTTTATGAAATGAGCGGCAGGTCCAATAATCCTTTTATAGCGGTGAATTCCGCGGCTATTCCTGAAAATCTTCTTGAATCAGAGCTGTTTGGATACAGAAAAGGGGCGTTTACGGGAGCTGTATCGGATAAAAAAGGACTGATTGAACTGGCGGATAAGGGCACGCTGTTTCTTGATGAAATCGGCGATTTGAGCCTCGGGCTTCAGGCAAAACTTCTCAGGACGCTGGAGTACAGAGAAGTCAGAAGACTTGGGGATGAAAACACCAAAAAGGTTGATATACGCGTAATTGCCGCGACAAATCAGGATCTGAAAGAGGCGATAAAAGAAAAAAGATTCCGCGAAGACCTGTTTTTCCGGCTGAATGTAATACATATAGAGATACCGCCTCTGAGGGAAAGAAAAGACGACATACCTGTTCTGGTGCGTTTTTTTATAGAAAAATACAACAAACTCAATAAAAAAAACATAATGGGAATAGAACAAAAGGCAAAGGCAATACTTATGTACTATGATTATCCCGGAAATGTGAGGGAAATGGAAAATATAATCCAGCATGCTTTTGCGCTTTCTAACGGGGATTATATCACGGTGGAAGACCTGCCGGTTCATCTTCAGAATATTACTCCTTACAGAGAACTTGAAGCGTATAATCCGGACAGTCCTGAATCCGGAGAAAAAGACAAAAACATTGATGATGAGTTTAATCTTGCGGAGGTTGAAAAGAGGGTTATATTAAAAGCGTTTGAGAGATTCGGGAAAAACCATACAAAAATCTCCAAAGCGCTTGGTGTTTCAAGGTCAACGCTCTGGAGAAAAATAAAAGACTATAAACTTGTTATAGACTGAGTATCAAAAGCCCCCGCCGATGGAAAGCTTGAAAGAATTTCCGATATCGCCAAAAGGTTCATAGGAGAAATCTATGTATCTGCCGTCAAAATCCAGCCCTATTCCCAGCGTGAGATTTCTGAAGCCGTTTTCCGTCAGCGTGTTATCTGTCTGATAGCCGAATCTCGCTGTAAATACCGAAGGAGCGGCTATCTGCAGCCCGATTCTGTGCAGCGGGTAGTTGTTTACTTTGCCTATTATGTTGTATTCCGCGTCAATTCCGAATTTCTGTATTTCAGTGCTGTATGAAACAGCAAAAGACATTTCTTTCGGCAGAATAAAACCATTGAGGGAACCGGAAAAATTAGAGGCTGTAAGACCGAAGTTTAAGCCGTCTATAGGAGAAAAATATCTGAGCCCCATATCTATGGCATAAGCGTGGGCCGAAGAGCCGTCAATGTTATCGTAGATATATTTCAGGTTTATTCCGAAGTCTATGTCCTTGTCCAGATGATTTGAGTAGGCAAGCGCGGTCATGAGCGAGTAGGGCGAATAGGTTCCGCTGCTTATATAAAGTCCGTTCCCGTCAATATCATAGCGTTCTATTGCGCCGGCGTTAAAATAAGAAGCACTAAGGGCAAAAACGCCGTACTCAGGAAAATATGACGCGGCTGAAAAGTGGTCTATCATCATATCCATGATCCAGACATTGTGCGAAAAGAACATTGACCATTCTTTATCTTCTTTTATCATATTTGAAAGCCCCGCGGGATTCCAGAAAGCGGCGCCTGCGTCAACGGAAGAGTTGATATAGGCATTCCCCATGCCGCCTGCCGCGGCTCCGGCCTTAAGGTCCAGAAATTTCCCCGCTACGGTTGAAGAATCGTCGTAAATTTCGGTTACAGCAAAAAGCTGTGTTGATATTAAAAGAAAAAGCGTAATGGCTGCGGTGATTTTTTTCATATGCAGGCCTCCTATTTAACCACTGAGAATTTTTTATATTTATGAACAGTTTCGGAATTGTCCGTGTATTTTATTATAAGCCTGTAAAAATAAACTCCTCTTGCGAGAGCCGTTATATCAAAACGGGTATATCCGTTGGGCGTATCATCGTATATTCTTCCTGCTTCCTCGCCGTTTACCGCGTTTATTATGATAGTTGCCCGCAGCGGAGTTTTGGCGTCATCCAGAGGATACGCAATTGTTATTTCATTGGTATATGCGGGGTTGGGGTAAGCGAAAAACTTAGGCTGCGGCGTGGGTGTTGATGTGAAAGTCGGTGTTATTGTGGCGGTAGGTGTTATTGTAAATGTGCCGGTAGGGGTCCAGTCAGGCGTAGCTGTTTCCGTGACTGTCTGTGTGGCTGTCTGCGTTGTTGTCGGCGTAACGGTCTGTGTTGTTGTTTCTGTTGTTGTCTGCGTTACTGTTTCTGTCGCGAAAACCGTAGAAGCCGCAAAAACAAATATAAAACCAATAAAACAAAGTTTAAATATTTTCATAGAAATAAACCTCCTAAAATGTCTTCTGTTACAGTTATGATTTTAATATATATATTATATAAGTCAAGGGGATTATGGAGGATAAATATTTTAAAATATGGATCTTTTGAGTTTTGGGAATAAAAACCCGGACAAGCACAGGGGATTGTTCCTGCGAAAACAAAAAAAACAAAGCGCAGGCCCGCAAGTTTTTTCTTTTTCTTTTTTTCGTAGGGAACACGCCCTGCCGTGTTCCGGCTTTTGATTTTTAACCAAGCTGCCGTGTTCCGGCTTTCCGGCGGTATTCTGTATTGCTTTCCCCGCGGGAATGAATTATTATAAAAAAAAACAAAACGGAGATTAATATGATCATAAAGAACGCGCGTGTATTTGATGGTGTGAAATTTCTGCGGGAAGATACTGTTGAAGCAAAACGCGGGATTATAACCGGAATATATAAAGGAGCGCCTCCGCGCATAAAGACCGGAATAATTGATGCGGAGGGGATGATACTGAGTCCGGGGCTTATTGATATTCATACACATGGCGCGGGCGGGGTGCATACGCTGGATATAAAAAGCAAAAAAGATATACGGAAAATAAGCATGGAAAATGCGCGCGCCGGGGTTACTGCGGTCCTGGCTGCCTGTTTTTATTCTCCGGAAACCGCGCATATAATTGAAAAGATATCACAATACGCGGAGACCGGGACCGGTGCTTTTATTGCGGGGGTATATCTGGAAGGGCCGTTTATCAGTTCTGAGAAAAGAGGCATGATACCCGCGGAATTTATTGTTTCGGAAAGGGAAAGGGCTGATGAATTTCTGAAATTTGCCGCAAATAAAAATAATAAAATTAAAATATGCTGTATCGCGCCGGAACATAAGGTGTTTTCAAAGGCAGCGGTTTTTTTAAAAGAACAGGGAATTATTATGAGTATGGGTCATTCATCCGCGGACTATAAGGAAACACTTCGCGGCATAAAAAAAGGAATATCATGCGCGGCTCATCTTTTTAACGCAATGAAAGGGCTTCATCACAGGGAGCCGGGGCCGGCTGCCGCGTTTTTTGAAGAAAAAAACACATTTGTTGAAGTTATAGCGGACGGGGTGCATATACACAGGTCTGTTTTAAGGATTATTTATAAACTTTTCGGCCGGGGCCGCATTGTTTTAATTACAGACAGCCCGGGCCTGAAGGAGGGCGGCGGTAAAAAACGGATAAATGCGGCTGTTAGAGCATACCGCGGGAAAAACGGCGCGTATTATCTTGATGACGGACGACTGATGGGCGGCGGCGCATCGCTGCTGCAGGCCGTAAAAAATATGCGTGAATGGTGCGGCATCCCGCTGCAGGACGCTCTTGCGATGGCCACATCCACGCCTGCCGCCGTGTCAGGAATAAAGGCAGGAAGGATAAAAAAAAGCCTGCCCGCGGATATGATACTGCTGGACGAAAAACTGAATTTAAAGAAAGTGTTTGTGAGGGGAAAACAGTTTAAAACTTAAAGATAAAGCAGTGATGCCTGAGTTTTTTTTTTGATTCCGGAAACTGCCGGCCTTCCGGATGCCGGCTAACTGCATTCTTGCATAAAATAATTTCATCTGCTACAATGCTTTATACTGATTTCATTTTTTTGATAAAAATAACGGAGGAATTGTTATGAAAAGAAAAATAACAGCAATAACAGCGGTGGTTCTTGCAGTATCTGTTTTTTTTGGTTTTCTTGCCAAAAAAAATGATGCTTATGAATCATTAAAACCTTTAATGGAAGTGTATGCCATAATTCAGGACAGTTATGTTGACGATGAAAAAACAGATCCTCAGGATCTGGTGGAAGAAGCAATAAACGGAATGGTAAAACATCTTGATCCTTTTTCGCAGTATCTTGACAAACAGAGTTATGAAGATATGACAGCGGATACAAAAGCGGAATTCGGAGGGCTGGGCATTGAGATATCCATAAAAGACGGACAGCTGACGGTTGTGGCGCCCATAGAGGATACACCCGCGTACAGAGCCGGTATAAAGGCGGGAGATAAGATAATCGCGATAGAAGGAGAATCAACAGAAGGAATAGATATAATGGATGCCGTGCATAAACTCAGAGGCAAGCCCGATACAGAGGTTACAATAACCGTTCAGAGAGGTGTTGAACCCAAACCGCGCGATATCACAATAACAAGGGCGATAATCAAAATAAAAACCGCAAGATATTATATACTCGGCGATGATACCGGATATATAAAAATAAATGAGTTTATGGGGCGTGCGGATAAAGTTGTAAACGAGGCGGTCAGGGAATTTAATGAAAAAAAGATAAATAAACTTATTCTTGATCTCAGAAACAATCCCGGAGGGCTTCTGGACCAGTCGGTCAGGGTTTCTGACTTTTTTCTTTCAAAGGAAAAAATGATAGTGTATACGCAGGGGCGGGAAAAAAGCAAAAGAGCGGAATTCAAAGCGGAAAAAGACAAGATATACAAAGGCGATGTGGTTGTGCTTATAAATAACGGTTCTGCCTCGGCGTCAGAGATCGTTGCCGGCGCGCTGCAGGATAATAAAAGAGCGATTGTTCTCGGCAGCCGGACCTTTGGGAAAGGTTCGGTTCAGACAATAGTGCCTCTTTCGGATAAATCAGCGCTCAGGCTTACCACGGCACAGTATTTTACGCCGGGCGGAGACAAAATACACGGAGTGGGCATAAAACCGGATATAGAACTTGACGAACCCATACCGTCATCTTTTACCGCGGGGCTCTATGACGACGGGCACATTGAAAAGTTCGCGGTTAAATATCTTAAAGAGCATCCGGAAGGCCTGACCGCTGAAATGAAAGAAAGCGTAAAGGTTTCCGAGTCGGATCTGAAAGTTTTATTTGAGAAAGATATGGATGAAAAACTGCTTGAGGAATTCGGAAAATTTTTAAGGCGGGAGAGCATAGATGTCAAGGCGCAGGAGTTTGCCGCGGACAGGGAAATAATACTGCGCTGGATAAAATCAGAAATCGCGAAAAAACACAAAGGAAGAGACGCCGAACGCAGGGCATCCATTGAAAATGATACGCAGGTAAAAAGAGCGATAAATATACTCAATGCTTTCACAAGGATCTCAGAAATACAATGAAGAAAGCATGGGCCGTGTTTTTTGCGGCAGCGGGCCTGATACTGGTTTATTATTTAAACGTATACGTTCCCGAGCAGAAAAAAAAGCTGGATGCCGCGGCCGCCGCTGAAAGGCCGGAGGCGGTTAATTATATTCTCCGCGAGATACTTCTCAGCGGCCGTCTGATAACAAATGTCAAAGGCAGTGAATATACCGTGAAACTGCCTTTGCGCTATTCTCCCGGCGATATTAAGCCGCTTATGAAAAAACATACTGCTTCGCGCGGGGGAGTGGACGCAAAGGTCCGTGTTTTCGGCGGCAGGGAAAAAGAAGGGGCCGAGGTTCTGTTTTTTATTGAGGAAAAGGAATTTTTAAAAGTTATATTTGAAAGGTCGCTTAAACCCAAAATAGCCGTAATACTTGATGATTACGGTTACAATACGAGGAACCTGCATTATCTGAAAAAAATCAAATATCCTTTTACCGCCGCGGTCCTTCCGAATCAGCCTTATTCACGGGCCGCCGCCGCCGCCGCGCATAAAAACGGCAAAGAAGTTATAATGCATCTGCCGATGGAGCCTAAAGGGAATATACCGCTTGAACCGAAAACAGTGAAAAACAATATGACGGCAAAAGAAATAACGGATGTTTTCAGCAAAAGCCTTGAAACTGTGCCTTATGCCGCGGGGGTTAACAATCATCAGGGGTCTCTGGCAACGGAAAATGTCCGGCTTATGAGCGCGGTGCTTGAACAGATCAGGAAAAACAATTTTTATTTTATAGACAGCAGGACAAGCGTTGATACAAAAGGACTTGCGACAGCCGGAAAAATGGGTGTGCCGAGCAATTGGCGCAATATATTTATTGACAACGAAAAAGATATTGACTATAACAGAGTGCAGCTTGAACAGGCTGAAAGTACAGCGCTGAAAAAGGGTTATGCGGTCGCGATAGGGCATGACTCAAAAACCACATATGAAGCGCTTATGAAGTTCATGCCCGAGAGCGAGGAAAGAGGATATGAATTTGTATTTGCAAGCGAGCTTGTTTTCTGAAAAAAAGGAGTGTGCCGGATGAATGTTCTGGGAATTGAGACATCCTGCGATGAAACATCGGCCTCGGTTTTTGACGGAGAAAAAATACTCTCAAACATAATTTTTTCACAGATAAAATCCCATATGATCTACGGAGGAGTTGTGCCGGAGATTGCGGCAAGAGAGCATCTGAACGCGCTTCCCGCGGCGGTTTCAGAAGCTCTTAAAGAGGCGGGGCTGGACTACGGCGATATTGACGGAGCCGCGGTTACCTGCGGGCCGGGCCTTGCGGGCGCTCTTATAGTGGGGCTTTCTTACGCAAAGGCAATGGCTTATGCTCTGGGTATAAAGTATATAGGGGTAAATCATCTGGAGGCGCATCTGTTGAGCCCTTTTCTTGAATTTGCTGATTTTGACTTTCCTTTTCTCGGAATAGTTGTTTCCGGAGGGCATACGAATTTTTACGCGGCAAAAGGCTTCTCGGATTATGAACTTATTGCATCCACAAGGGATGACGCCGCCGGAGAAGCATTTGATAAGATTGCAAAAATGCTGGGGCTTCCTTATCCCGGCGGTCCGTCCGTATCGGCGGCCGCTTTAAAAGGCGATATGAATAAAATTGTTTTTCCCCAGGCGCGTATGAAAGACAGCAGTTATGATCTGTCTTTCAGCGGCCTTAAAACATCTGTTTTATATTATGTCAGGGGCAACAGGGAGAAAATAGAAAAAGGAGAGATCAGTATAGGAGATATTGCGGCGTCTTTTCAGAAAACAGTAGCAAGAAGTATTCTGAGCCGGATAAAAACGGCGTGCCGGGAATACGGCTTTAATACAATAGCAATGTCCGGCGGTGTGGCGGCAAACATTTATCTGAAACAGGAAGTGAAAAAATACGCGGATTCCAAAGGCATGAAGTTTTATACGCCGTCGCCCGTGTTATGCACTGATAACGGTGCAATGATAGCATACGCGGGATATGAAAGGCTTAAAAGAGGCGGATATTCAGAATACAGCCTGGAAGCTGATCCGGGCCTGAAAATATAATTTTGCGGCGGATGCCGTATATGCGGAGGTGTTTAATTGACGTATACCGATATGCTTATTAGGATCGGACTGACTTTGGTTCTGAGCGCCGCGATAGGATTTGACCGTGAAATGAGGCATAAACCCGCGGGGTTAAAAACACATATTTTTGTGGGGCTGGGTTCAACCATGTTTATGCTTGTTTCTTTATACCTTTATTACATGTACGGGGACGAGGCAAAGACTTTGGATCCCGGCAGGATAGCGGCCCAGGTTGTAACCGGTATTGGATTTCTCGGAGCAGGTACAATAATACAGTCAAGAGGATCTGTCAGAGGGCTGACAACCGCGGCAAGTTTGTGGGCCGTTGCGGGCATAGGCCTTGCCGTGGGCGCGGGCATGTATGCGATATCCATAACTCTTGCCGCCGTGATAATCATGGTTTTTCTCGCGACAAATTATTTTTTTGATGCTATGGGGCACAGTATAGAGGAGATAGAGGCGCAAAAAAGACGCCTGGAAAACAGGATCAGGGACCTTAAAAAGAAAAAAACACCCAAAAAGAAGAAAAAAACCGAAAAGAAAAAAAGATCCGGGAAATGAATGTTTTTGAAAGAATAAAGCAGTTCCCGTATATTCTGGCGCCGCTTGCGGGTTATACGGATATGCCCTTCCGTATGATCGCAAAACACTACGGCGCGTCTCTTGTGTTTACTGAAATGATAAATGAACACGGCCTTGCCCGTTTCAGCGATAAAATAAAAAAAATATATGAGTATAACGAAAGTGAGCGCCCTATCGGAATACAGATCTTCGGAAAAAGCGGAGGGCTTTTTTATGAAGCGGCCCAAAAAGCGGAATCTCTGGGATTTGATATCATAGATATAAATTTCGGATGTCCTGCCGGACGTATTGCGAACGGCGGTTCGGGAGCTTCTCTGCTCAGGGACCTTTCGGTTGTGGAAAATATTATAAAACAGACGGTAAGTGCGGTAAAAAAAACGCCTGTAAGCATAAAGATACGCAGCGGCTGGGATGAAAAAAGCAAAAATTATCTTGAAGTAAACAAGATTGCCGAGGACTGTGGTGTATCCATGATAACGCTTCATCCCAGAACCAGAACGCAGATGTTCCGCGGAAACGCTGCGTGGGATGAAATAAAGGAATTAAAAGAAAACTCCAAATTGTTTGTGGCGGGCAGCGGGGATGTCTTTACCGCGGATGACGCGTTAAGGATGAAAAAGGAGACGGGTGTTGACGCTGTTATGATTGCCAGGGGCGCGATCGCGGCGCCGTATATATTCAGACAGATAACCGAGCCGGGATTTGAACTCTCCCGGGAGGAAGCGGTGAAACTCTCAATAAAACATCTTGATATGCTCTATGAGTTTAAAGGACAAAAAGGCATATTTGAGATGAGAAAATACTATAAAAAGTATATAAAAAGTTTTGCCGGAGTCGGAGATATGCGCAAAACCCTGATGGTGATGGAAGATTACGGGGAAATAAGAAAGCTTCTGGAAAAACTGCAGGAAGGGTAGGGAGAAAAATTGCCAATTGTCAATTATCAATTTTCAATGAAAACCATTTTAAATGCGGAATGGAAACCTGAGGCTCGGATGCTCAGATGATTGTATGGTTGGTAAAACCTATACTGTTGGTTTAATTATTTCGTTGTTACCCCCTTTTGAAAAAGGGGGGCAGGGGGGATTTAGTTTTTAACGCCGGGCCCGCAAACCAAACGCCAGCCCTTCACACTCGGAACTTGAAACTGTTCTTTCCGAAATTCCAAACTTAAAGCTTATATTTTGTTCTTTTGAACTTTGAACTGCCTTATCTTTGAACTTTGAACTATTATTTCCCAAAACTCAAAACTCAAAACTCAGGTTTCTATTCCCTTATCCCTCTTCTCCGTGATATAATTGTAAAAACAAATTAAGAATGATAGAGGGGAACGAATGAATGTGAAACCGGCGGCAATGCGGATGAGAACAGTGCTTGTTTTTTGGAGCGTGCTTTTTCTGGCTGTTGTGTTTTTTTCGCGTAATGTTTTGCCTGACAGCCGGCTTACGGGCACCACTTCAAATAATTTCATGAAAATATCCCCTATGGCGGGGGCAGCCGGTATGGGTGGGGCATATACGGCTGTATCGGAAGGCACATACGGCATGTATTATAATCCTGCGGGTATTTCCTATGTAAGGGCCTATGAAATTCAGGCATCTCATATAATGTGGTTTGAGGACATCGGGATGGAGCATATTTCTTTTGTAATGCCTTCTCCTTTTATGGAAAATACAAAAATGGGTTTTTCTTTTTCAATGCTGCGCGCGGGAGGGCTTTCGCGGAATTATGATCTGCCGTCATATGATCCTGTATATCTGAATTCAGGAGTAGACTGGAATGAATTTTCGGACGGGGTTTATTTTCCTTATAATTATTCGGCCTCCGCCGCATACGGCATATATCTTAATGAATATATTTCCACGGGATTTAAGATAAACTTTAATTCCGAGAGTATGGCGGATTATACGGGTTATAATTTATCCGCGGATATGGGGCTCTTGTATAAAATGCTGATGTTTGATGATCATCATCTTATAGGTTTTGGTGTTGCGATATCAAATATAGGAACCGAAGTGAAACTGAATAATATGTCATTTGAACCGCCCAAGATACTGTCAATGGGTGTCTCTGATGTTTTTGAGGCAGCCGGATATCCGCTTCTTTTGTCGGTGCAGATGGATCTTCACGTTGATTATGACTTTATTTTTTCAGGAGGAGCGGAATACACGATAAATGATATTGCGGTGTTCAGGACAGGGTTTGCTGCGGGAGGGTTCAATCACCTGACAGCCGGACTGGGTATAAAACTCGGAGGGTTTGATGTTGATTATGCTTTTATTCATTACGGAGAGCTCGGAGGGACGCACAGGATGTCCGCGGCTTACAGCTGGGGCGCGCCGCCGTCGGAGCTTTCGGTTTATCCGCCGGTTATTTCCTCGCGGGGCGGCAGCCGCAGCGGGACTGCCCGGTTTAAAGCGGATGCGGGTTCAAAAGAGAAAATAAAAAAAATGAGTCTGGAGGTGTTTGGAAAAAATGAAAATAAACCCGCGGCTGTTATTGAGGCGTCTTCGCCGGATTGGTTTGAATATATATGGGACGGCAGAGATAAAGACGGCCGGATTCTGCCTGACGGAGTTTACAGCGCCCGTCTTAAAGTGGATTACGGAAGGGCAATATCAGAGTCAAATACAGTGAAAGTGGAGATAGACAATACCCCGCCCCGTGTTTCTGTTTTATCCGAGCCTAAACTTCTGCGCCCGGGCGAAGATGAGGCTCTTTTAATACCCGCGGTTTTCAGAATGAGGGCCCTTGACAGGAACGGCATAAGGAACTGGCAGCTGGCGGTCTGGGATTATGATAAAGAATTGTTTTTTTCAGCATCCGGCGCGGGAGCGCCTCCTGAAAAGCTTGTGTGGGACGGCAGAGGAAATGACGGCGGATATGTGAAAACAGGAGAAATATATTATTATTCTTTAACGGCGCATGACAATCCCGGGAACAAGGGCGCGGCTCCTGTTAAGTCCGCGGTTATTCTTTTAAAAGAAATAAAACTGACATTTGCTTCTGACGCGATATTTGAGCAGGGCAGGGCAAACGTGAAAATATCCGCGTATAATAAATTGAAAGAAATAAAAGATGTGCTTGGCAGCTTCCCGGATTCGGATATAAAGGTAACGGGATATACGGACAATAGGGAAGATCCGGGCGAATACGGAACAAGAACAAAGCTGTCGGGCGCAAGGGCCCGCGCCGTTAAATTCTTTATGGTAAATCTGCAGGGTATTGACGAAAGCAGAATAAGGGTGTCAGGAAAGGGAGAAACAGATCCTGTAGCGGCCAACAGCACATCCGAAAACCGCGCAAAAAACCGGAGAGTTGAAATAATAATAAAAAGTACGGTGTATAAGTGAGATAAAAGATATTTTTGATTTTTTATTTGTGATTTTTGATTTAACTTCTTAAAAGATGAAGACGAAATACATTTTTATTTTTGATTTTTTATTTCGTAGGGACAAGCCCCTGTGCTTGTCCGGGTTTTAAAATTAAAAGGCCGGAACACGACAGGGCGTGTTCCCTGCGAAAAAGACCCCGCCGCACCGCACACGCAATGGTTTTGTTTTTGGTTTTAAATCAAAAATTAAAAATCAAAAATAAAAAATTATGTTTCCCGTTTGCTCCCACAAACTCCTTTACTGAACTTTATAAAAAAGTTATAATAAATAAAATATAATATTTATGGAGATGTCTGCGCTGAAATGATTACACTGAAAAAAATGATTATAAAAGGCGGGAAAAAATTAAACGGGTCCGTGAATGTTTCAGGCTCAAAAAACGCCGCACTTCCTGTTATGGCGGCTTCAATACTGGCCGGGTCCCCGAGTGTGATTCATAATGTTCCGCTGCTTGCGGATGTAAAAACAATGGGGCATCTGCTTAAAATACTGGGTGCGTCAGTGGGTTATGAAAATCATACATTAATAATAAATCCCAAAAGAATTAAAAACTACAAGGCCCCTTATGAACTTGTCAAAACAATGCGCGCTTCCATTTATGTGCTCGGGCCGCTTGTCGCCAAATATAAGCAGGCAAAAGTATCGCTGCCCGGAGGCTGCGCCATAGGCGCGAGACCCATTGATCTTCATATAAAAGGCCTCAGAAAACTGGGGGCGAAAATAGAAATGAAGCACGGGTATGTAAAGGCCAGTGCAAAAAGACTGAAGGGGGCAAGGATCGTTTTTGACAAAGTCAGCCTGGGGGCAACCGTGAATATAATGCTTGCCGCGGTGCTTGCGGAAGGCGAAACAATACTTGAAAACGCTTCTAAAGAACCTGAAATAATAGATACGGTTAAATATTTAAGGTGTATGGGGGCAAAGATAAGCGGAGAAGGCACGGATTGTCTTGTGATAAAAGGGGTGAAGAAATTAAAAGGTGTAAACGGATACAGTGTTATTCCCGACAGGATTGAGGCTGCAACCCTGATTGCGGCGGGTATTATTACAAGAGGAACAATAAGAGTAAAAAAAATAAACCCCGGGCATCTTGCGATGTTTCTTGAGAAATTAAAAGAAGCAGGCGTGAAATTTAAAACCGGGAAAAACTTTGTGGAGATTTCCGCGTCAGGAAAACGCCTGAAAAGTGTTGATGTCCTGACAGAGCCGTATCCCGGATTTCCCACGGATATACAGGCGCAGTGGATGGCTCTGATGTCCCTGGCAAAAGGGGACAGTATAATAAAGGAAAATATATGGGAAAACAGGTTTATGCACGTAATGGAGCTGGTGCGTATGGGAGCTGATATAAAAATAGATGAAAATACCGCGGTAGTTACAGGGGTGCCGTCTTTCAGCGGGGCGGATGTGATGGCTTCCGACCTGCGGGCCTCAGCTGCCCTGATAATCGCCGGGCTTGCGGCTTCGGGAACAACGGTTGTCAGGAGAATATATCACCTTGAAAGAGGTTATGAGAATCTTGATAAAAAACTCAGAAAGCTGGGAGCTGATATACATATTGAAAAGGAGGCTTCGGTATGAAGCTTCAGTCTGTCTTTGTTCTGTGCGGGGCCGTTATTTTTGCGGCATCATCATTTTTTGCGCTTATTTTTCTTTTCCGTTATGATACGGATGTGGTGTTTCTTTTCTGGTTCCTTTATATACACGCGGCTGTTATATTTCTTATAACCGCGCTTTTTCTTGTGAAATTTCACAGGGATTCGGTCAGGGCGGCGCGGGAAATGATAAAAAAAGAAGATGATTCCCCGGGTGAATTCATTGAAAAAGATCCTGAAATTCATATGCTTGTGGATGATGTTATTCTTGAAAAGAGAAAACTGCAGAGAGGCGTCAGGCTGCAGGCCGGAGATATTGACGGTTATACGGAGAAACTGCGTGAAATGCTTGACCAGATAGAAAAGACCGCGTACGAAAACAGCGCAATGTCCGATAAAGCCCGGCTTTTGAAAGAGTATCTCGGCGGAGTTGACGGTATCTTTGATAAAATAAAAACAATAGGAATGGAAATAAAAAATACGTCAAAAGGAATTGACACCGCCACATATAATGTATTAAAGGACGCCAGGCAGCAGTCAAAACTCGCTTCCGGCGGAGTTAAAGCGATAGGGAGGGAAATACAGAATATAACGGAGCTGAAGGAAAACATAATACATTCCACGTCGCTTATAAATGAACTTGTTGAAATGTCAAAAAGAATAAAAATATTTGTGGTTAAGATCGCAGATATGGCGAAAAAAACAAATATGCTTGCGCTTAACGCCGGCATAGAAGCGGCTCGGGCCGGAGAGGCGGGAAAAAGTTTTTCTGTTGTGGCAGGGGAGATAAAAACGCTTTCCGGGGCGTCAAACCAGTCGGCGGAGGAAATCGCTGTTATTTTAAAAGAAATACAGGAAAGAACAACAGAGGTGATAGATATAATCAAGACAGCGGAAAAAATAGAGGAAAATATAAGGACATTTTACCAGACAGGGGATATTTTTATTGAAATAGTAAAAGACGTAAAGAAAGTGGAAAAAACAATTACAGGAATAAAAGATTTTACCGACGAACATAATACTGACAGCGAACTTATGTTTAAAATAATATCCGATAATGCCGCAAAGTCCGTTGCGCAGATTAAAAATCTGGATGCTATAAACAGCATTTCCGGGGAACTGTCAAAAGTGAATTATGAAGCCAGGGAAATGACGGAAAACCTGATGGCTTCGTTTGTGCGGCTGAAAGAAAAATTAAACGAAGAGGAGCACGATGGAAAATAAAAAAGACGCGGTTACCGAAGCGATGCTGCAGATTGAAAAACTGAAAAAATTAAAAGAAGAAAAAGAAACAACGGAAGAAAAAATAAAAAAAGAAGAATTTGAATTTTCCGGGCCGGAGGAAAAGGAAGAAAATAAAAAGACCGTAAAACGGCCGAGAAATGTAAGGACCGCGAGAATTGACAGGTATAATTTTGAAGGATTCCATAAAATCGCGTCTGCTTTGAATAAAAGCGAAAACATTTCAAGGATTACAAAGGACAAGCTGATAAATATGGTGTTAAAAAGATTTCTTGAACTTGACATTGATATAAACGGGCTGCGGACAAGGGAGGATATTGAAGAAATGATCAAAAGGCTGCAGTTGAAATGAAGGAAAACTTTCTTGAGAAGAAGCTGGAGTTTCTTGAAGAAATGCTGAAAAATGCGCGGAAGCAGAAAGAGCTTCTGGAGCAGAGGAAAATAACGGAAACAGTTTCGCTTGACAGGGAAAAAAACAGAATGCTCGCGGAGCTTTCCGGAATTGACAGACAGATGGAAGGCGTGGATCATAAAGATGAAAAAAACGCCGCGCTGATGAAGCAAATAAACAGATTATTTGAAGAGCTGATGAGACAGGAAAAAGAGAATGAAAAAATAATTTCTGTTCTTATAGACGAACGCAGCATTGATTTTATAAAATCTTATAAGCAGTTTGACAAAGGCGGTTCGGGCTTGTAAAACAGAGTTTCAAAAGACACACAAAAAAAAGAAGTAAAAAATTTGTTGACAAAAAAAATAAATTTAAGTAATATGATACCACTTACGGCATAAATGTATTAATTTATTATATTTTTTAGAGAGGGTTATTGATGATTGACGGTATTTTTTCCAGTGAAATATATCAGATACTTGAGAAATCATTGAGTGCGGCGTCAATGCAGCACAAAATGGTTGCGAACAACATAGCAAACGCAGAAACGCCGGGGTATAAAAGATCCGAGGTGGTATTTCAGAACAAGCTGGCTGAAATTCTGGATGACAGCGCGAAAAATTACCTGCCCCTTAATATTACTAACAGCAGGCATATACCGATAATGCCCAATATGAACATAAGCGATCTTGAACCTGAGATCGTAACAAGGACAGAAACATCATTAAGAACAGATAAAAATAATGTTGATATTGATTCTGAAATGTCAAAACTTGCTGAAAATACAGCTTCATATTCAACGCTTGCCCGGCTTACTTCACTGAAGCTGGGTATGCTGAAAACCGCAATAACCGAAGGGAGGAGATAACAAATGAGTGTATTTGGCGCTTTTGCCATCAGCGCGTCCGGCCTTACCGCTGAAAGGCTCAGAATGGATGTAATATCAAATAATATAGCTAATGTAAATACAACCCAGACTCTGGAGGGCGGCCCTTACCAGAGGCAGCGTGTTTTATTTGAACCGCGCGGAGAAAAAGCACAGTTTCTTTTTCCCGCGTTTTTTGACAAAAGCAAACAGGCGGAAAATCTTAAAGGCGTGAAAGTAACAGGTGTTATTAATTCGCCGGAGCCGTCAAAACTTGTTTTTGATCCCGGGCATCCTGACGCGGACCGCACAGGATATGTGAAAATGCCGAATGTAAATATAGTAAAGGAAATGGTGGATATGATTTCCGCGACAAGAGCTTATGAAGCAAATGTTACCGCGCTGAATTCAGCAAAAACAATGGCTAACAAGGCGCTGGAAATAGGAAGAGCATAAAAAACAGCGGAAAGAAGTTTTATAAGCAATAATTTATTTTATACGGAGGTAGTATTATGGCGGCAGGAGGAGCAGTACCGATAGGCGGCATGGAATCAATCGCGTCAAAAGTCAACATCCCGGAGACAGTGCTGCAGAACGCACAGCAGGTGCAGCCTGAATTTAAAATAGGCGGTTCCGGATTCGGAGATGTTATAAATATGGCAGTGAAATCAATAAATGAAACTCAGATAAATGCGGACACAGCCATAAAACAGCTTGCGGCCGGACAGGATATTGAGCTGCATAATGTCATGCTCGCTGTTGAGAAAGCATCAATGACTCTTCAGACGGCTCTTCAGGTAAAGAATAAAATAACGGACGCATATCACGAGATAATGAGGATGCAGATATAACAGTAAAGGTTTATAAAGAAAAAATTAAATAACATATACGCGAGGTGAAAGAGTGAACGATTTTCTTTTGAGAATATGGGATCGCGCGAAGGGTTTCTGGGCGGGTCTTAATGCCGGGCAGAGGGCTGTATGGGTTGCTGTTCCTACCGTTGTTTTAATCGGACTTATAGTCATTGCGTTATGGACCACGGCGCCGAATTACACTCCTTTATATACAAATTTGAGTTCTGATGACGCGGGAAATATTGTTGAAGAGCTTAAAGAACAGAATATATCATATAAACTCGGTAATGACGGCAAGACGATTTCCGTCCCTGCCAAAGATGTGTATGACCTGCGGCTGCAGATGGCGGCAAAAGGGCTGCCTCTGGGCGGAGGAGTTGGTTTTGAAATATTTGATAAAACAAATCTGGGTGTTACTGATTTTACCCAAAGGGTGAATTTTGTAAGAGCGCTTGAAGGGGAGCTCAACAGAACAATAACAAGTCTTGATTCTGTACAGGAAGCAAGAGTCCATATTGTTCTGCCGAAAAAAGAGCTTTATGAAGAAAAGGAGCAGGAACCAACCGCTTCGGTTCTTCTGCGAATGGAATCCGGCGCAAATGTCGGTTATGATGAAGTGAAATCCATTGTTCATCTTGTATCAGCCGGTGTTGAAGGGTTAAAGCCCATAAATGTTACAATAGCAAATACAAAAGGCGAGATCCTTACGGATCAGATACGCGATGAGCTTCTGGAAGACGGCACCGCAAATTCATTTTCAAAACAGCTGAAACTTACAAATCAGCAGATCCGCATACAGAGAGAGTATGAGAGGGAGATACAAAGAAGAGTTGAATCAATGCTTCTTAATGTTCTCGGCCGCAGAAGAGCCTCGGTAAGGGTCAGCGCGGAGATGAATTTTGACCAGGTTGAGAAAAAAGATGAGGTTTATGAGCCTGTGGTAGGGGGCAAAGGCGTTCTCAGGAGTTCGCGCAATAATCTTGAAAGTTATACGGGAGCGGGAGTATATCCGGGCGGTGTTCCGGGAACAGATTCAAATGTACCGGGTTATCAGTCTGTTGTTAGCGGGAACTCGCAGTATAACAAAACAGAATCAACCGAAAATTATGAGATAACAAAAAGAGAGAGTCATATTATAGAAACAGTAGGCGCGGTAAAAAGAATGTCGGTTGCGGTTATAGTTGACAATCTGCAGCCGCAGCAGGTTACATCCATAAGAAACGCTGTTGTTGCCGCGGCGGGGCTTGATCTGGGAAGAGGCGACCAGGTTGCTGTTGAAAATATATCATTTGACAGAAGCATTGAGCAGGCTGAGCAGGCAAAAGGCAAAGTGGAATCAAGAGAAAAATATATGACAACGCTGACGAGTCTGGGTATTATAATAGTTATACTGCTGTTTGCGCTGATGTTCCTGCGCTCTACGCTTAAACCCAAGGCGATAAGGGAAAAACTGCGCAAACAGATAGAACTTGCCGCAAAGGAAGTTCAGGAAGAGGAAGAAATAGAAGTTCCTCTGGAAGCGGTTCCGTCCGCGGCAGAGCTTGCGGAAGCGCAGAAACGCGCGGAAATGAAAAGACAGATCACGAAAATAGCAAGAGAGAATCCGAAGATTATTGTTCAGCTTATTAAACGCTGGCTGACTGAAGAAACGAGGTGAGATAATAATGGCGATGTCCGGAGAACAGAAAGCCGCTACACTTTTGATTACGCTTGGACCTGATTTATCCAGCACTGTATTCAGAGAATTAAACGATGAAATTGTTGAACAGCTGACGCTTCAGATAGCAAATACAAGAAAAATAACATCACAGGACAGAGATTCGGTTCTTGAGGAAAGTTATCAGCTTGCGCTGGCGGAAGAGTACATATCCCAGGGCGGTATTGATTACGCCAGAGAACTTCTTGAGAAATCGCTCGGTGAGCAGAAGGCTGTTGAGATATTAAACCGTCTGCAGGGCGCTCTGCAGATGACTCCGTTTGATTTTATAAAAAAGACGGATCCGCAGCAGATACTGAATTTTATACAGAATGAGCATCCTCAGACCATCGCGCTTGTTTTGGCGCATATTTCACCGGAACAGGGTTCGGAGATCATATCTTCGCTTTCGCCGGAGCTGCAGATTGAGGTAACAACAAGAATAGCAACAATGGACAGGGCAACTCCTGAAGTTATAATGGAGGTTGAAAAGGTTCTTGAAAGAAGGATCGCTTCCGTATTTACCCAGGAATTTGCTTCCGCCGGCGGAATCAGGTCGGTTGCTGAAATGCTTAACAGGGTTGACAGAAGTACGGAAAAAGGAATTATGGAAAAACTTGAAGAAACCAATCCGGATCTTGCCGATGAGATTAAAAGGCTTATGTTCGTATTTGATGATGTTCTGCTTCTTGACGACAGGACCATCCAGCAGATACTCAGGGAAATTGACTCCAAAGATCTTGTTCTTGCTTTAAAGGGAGCTTCGGAAGAAACGAAAAACAAGATACTGAAGAACATGTCAAGCCGCGCCCGCCAGATGATACTGGAAGATATGGAAGTTATGGGGCCGGTAAGGCTGAAGAATACCGAAGAGGCCCAGCAGAAGATAGTAAACGTAATACGCCAGCTGGAGGAAATGGGCGAAATTGTAGTGGCAAGAGGCGGGGAGGAAGAGATCTTTGTATAAGAATATTTTTAAAACCGGAGATTATGATCTTTCGGACGAGGAATATAAACTGCGGAATGTTTATCTGCCGAAAACCGCGGTAAAGCCCGCGGAAAAGAAGAAAGAAAAAACACCCGAAGAAAAACTTGAGGATCTGAACGCCCGGGTAAAGGAAACAGACGCTCTTTTGCGGGAAAAACAGAATGAACTTGAAGAACTGAAAAAAGAGTACGGGGAAATGACGGGCAAAGCCGAGAAAGACGCTGAAAGCATAATGCAAAAAGCGCGGGAAGAAGCAGAGGCGCTGAAGGAAGAAAAATCAAAGCAGGGATATGAAGAAGGCTTTGAAAAAGGACGCGGGGAAGGGGCCGGCAAAGGCAAAGAAGAAGCAGAGGAAAAATACAGTCTGCTTGTAAAGCGCCTGGAATCAATAACAGAAAAAGCCGCTTCTGAAAAGGCCAAAATAATAAATGAAACAGAGAAGGAAATAGTTGATCTTGCGGCCGGCATCGCGAAAAAAGTTGTGATCAATGAACTGAAAACAGACAGGAAAATAATAATAGAGCATGTAAAAGAAGCGATAATGAGGCTTGAGGACAAGGAAAAAATATATATTTACTGCCATCCGGAAGATCTTGAGCTTGTTAAATCCCACAGGGATGATTTTGAGAATATAACGGATCTTGTTGAGGCGCTTCATATACATCCTGATGATATGCTTGACCCGGGCGAGTGCAGGCTTGAATCAAAAACAGAAATTATAGACACGGACATTGAAAATCAGTTTGGGGAGATAAAGAAGAAACTCTCGGCAGGAGAGTGAAATGAAACCTGACATTCAAAAATACCATTCAAGACTTGCCAAAATTGATCCGCTTAAAACCAGCGGCAAAGTAACCCAGATAGTGGGCCTTGTTCTTGAGGCTGCCGGGCTCAGAGCCTCGGTTGGCGAGGTGTGCAGAGTGATTTCCAGAAACGAGGACGTTGTCCTTGAAGCCGAGATCGTGGGCTTCCGGGAAGGCAAAGCTCTGCTGATGCCGCTGGGCGACCTGCACGGAATAGGGCCGGGCGCAAAAGTTTTTCCCACCGAAGAGGAATTCAAAGTATCTGTGGGGGAGGGCCTTTTGGGCAGAGTGCTTGACGGGCTGGGAAAACCTATAGACAACAAAGGCAGATTAAAAACAAAAGAATATTATTCTGTTTACAACAAACCTTCCGATCCCATAACCAGAAAAAAAATACAGGATCCGGTTGCCATGGGCATAAGAAGCATTGACGGCGCTCTTACGATAGGCACGGGCCAGAGGATGGGTATTTTTTCGGGGTCAGGAGTGGGAAAATCAACAACGCTCGGAATGATAGCAAGAAATACATCCGCGGATATAAACGTTATAGCGCTCGTGGGAGAAAGAGGGCGCGAGGTCAGGGATTTTATAGAAAAGGACCTGAAAAAAGAAGGCTTAAAAAGGTCTGTTGTGATTGCGGCGACTTCCGACCAGCCCGCTCTTATAAGGAGAATGGGCGCGTTTGTGGGAACCGCCATAGCCGAGTATTTCAGGGATAAGGGATATAATGTAATGCTTATGATGGATTCTGTAACAAGGTTTGCCATGGCGCAGAGGGAAATAGGACTCGCGATAGGCGAGCCTCCCACGACAAAAGGATACACGCCGTCTGTTTTTGCGCTTCTGCCCAAGCTTCTTGAAAGAGCGGGAACGACCCCGCATGAGGGATCCATCACAGGGCTTTATACCGTGCTTGTGGAAGCGGACGACCTGAACGAGCCGATATCAGATTCGGTCAGGGCAATACTTGACGGGCATATTGCGCTCTCCAGGCAGATAGCGTCCCAGAACCATTATCCGCCGGTTGATCTTCTTGATTCGGTTTCCAGGTGTATGATAGACATAACATCCGATGAACACAGACGCGCCGCGGGAAAACTTAAAGAAACGCTTTCCACTTATAAAAATGCCGAGGACCTTATAAATATAGGCGCGTATGTGGAAGGGTCAAACCCGCAGATAGACCGGGCCATAAGCAAAATAGGCGATGTGAAAAAATTTCTGATACAGGGCATAGATGAAAAGACGGAGTATGAAGAAACAATAAAAAGGCTTATCGCGCTTTTTCCGCCCGGGGAAGAGTAAACTATTATGAAAAAATTTGTTTTCCGTTTTGATACGGTTCTGAGGGTCAAGGAAAAAAAAGAAGAGGCGCTGAAAAGAGAGCTTATGCATCTTACTGCTCTGAGGCTTGAGCAGGAAAAAATACGCAAAGCAGTAAGCCGGAGCAGCGCTGAAAATCTGCGTATGAAGAATGAGGAAAAACAGAAAGGAACCGATATAGGCAGGCTTATTTATTACGAACAGCATCTTTCGGTGCTCAGGTACCGTATTGTTGAAGCTGAAAAAAAGATACAGGAGCTCCATAAAATGGCGGACAGGAAGAGAGAAGAGGTTGTTGAAGCTTCAAAGGAAAAAAAGATATTTGAAAAGCTCAGAGACAGGGATTATAAGATATTTAATAAAAACATTCTTGCCGCGGAGCAGAAACAGCTTGATGAAACCTCTATAAGCAAATATAACCGCAAAGAACAGCATAATTTCTGAAAACATGCATAAAAGGAACAATGTAAGTTTTTTGGAAAAAAAGCAAAAAAAAAATTGAAATTTTAGTTGACAGATTTATGTTTTATAGTGTAAACTTGTATTAACTGAAATAGTACGAGAACGTGGTGTTTAAGGAATCGATTATTCCACCGGCAGTATGGTCCGGACCGCAAGGAGGGCCGCCGGTAAAATGCCAAAGGAGGCATAGTTGTGGTCAATTTAAATTTGTCGTTGACAGCGCTCAACGTACAAAGTCTGTCCGCAAAGCAGGGTATTCCGATAGATGTTATCAATGAAAACAATTCCAATAATAGTATTAATGCATTTAAAGGCATTATGTCCGATATTATGCTGCAGCAGGAAAACAGCAGGAATGATATTCAGAAAGCCGGCCTTGCCGAAGATCTTATCGCAAATCAAAAACTTCACTCCGCTCTTTATAAAGCTGTATCCGCGTTATTCATTATGGACAAAGCCGGCAGCATTGCGGTTTCAGGCAAAGCTGAAATAGCGCAGGATCCTGTTGTGAAAGCATTTGCTCAGGGCCTGAGCGCTGATGAAAAAAATATTCTTTATGAGAGCATAAAAGCGGCCGCTGTGCAGCTGGCGGCAGATACTGCTTTGGGAAAAGCGCTTCGGGCGGATTTAAAAGATGCTGCTTTTGATGTTCAAAACAATAAAGATATTTCCGGCAATAACAAAGATTTGCAGACAGATTCAAAAGACGCGGGTGCGTCAAACAGGAATAATACAGAAATTGTTAATACGGGTTCTGTGCCGCAGGCCGCTGAGCAGAAAGTTTTGCGGGAGGCGCAAAACGCTCCCGTGCGTGCGGAAATGCCGGCGGTCCCTGATGTAAAAACACAGGCAGGAAAAGAACCGGCCGGCGCCGGCGCCGGACGGATTGAAATATCCGCTGATACGGCAAAAAGCGCGGCTTTTGTAAAAACAGAAGTTCCTGCTGAAACCGTAAAAGAATTTGCCGCACAGCTGAACAGGGATATAATGGAAGCCGCGGCAGTTTTGAAAAAAGCAGTATCAGAGAAAGGCCCTTCAGTGAGTTCGTCTGAAATCAAAGAAATAAATACACAGGTCAAAGAAGCTGTGGAATCTGTTAATAAACTGGTTTCAATGCTTATGCCTTCGGTGAGTTCCGGAGAAAATACTTTCTCGGCAGTCAGGCTTGCCGCGGTTGAAAACAGAGCGCAGAATTCCGTTGTGTCAGTGGAAGCACAGGTTACGGGGGTTCCGCCTAAAACTGCTTCTGAAAACACTCCTGAAATTTCAGGAAATAAAAATATTTTAATAAATACCGGCGCTGTTGAACAGCAGGCAGCCGAAACAGCTTCAAAAATAAACGGACTGGCCGGGATTTTTAATGGTGTTCTTTCATCATCCGCGGGGGCAGGCAGTTTAAGCGGCTCTTTTTCCGCGGATACATCAAATAATCCCCTGCCTGAGGCTGTTTCTGGAAATATCAGAGGAATAAGCGTAAATACGGATAAAGGCGGCAATGCGGGGGACAATGCTCCGGCTGCACAGCAGGCTTTAAAGCAGGACGGAGATATTTTTATGAAGATTGCGTCGCTTTTAAAGCAGCTTAACGGCAGAATGGAAATAATAAAAAACGCGGAAACAGCACCGCAGGAACCAATGAAAAACACGGTTTTGCCCGAACCTGCGCCGGCGGTAAAAGCTGAAGCAGCACCGGCATCAGAGAATGCCGCGCGGACAAAAACCGCGGATGGTCTTATAAACACAAAACCCGCGGAGACAGCGGCCCGTGAAGGGGCCCGCGCCGCCGCGCAGACTTCTTCGCCCGAAACAATGTCAGGAATAACCGCAAAAGAAAATCCTGTTCCGGCGGCTGCGCCTGAAAACACGGAAAACTTAAAACTTAAAGCAAACGCGGCGGATGTTAAAAACGCTGAAACGCCTAAAGAGGCCCGGCCGGAGCGCAGTGTGAATCCCGCGCCTAAAAGCGGGGAAGCAAACGCTGAAAAGAATCCGCTTGTAAAAGATATGGAATGGCTGGTTAAAAATATGGGATTTGAGATAAAAAATGAAAATCATTTAAAAACCGCGGCAAATAACGCTGTTTTTGAAAATCTGGCTTCATTTGCAAAGGCGGCAAAAACCGATATTATTTTAAAGCAGGTTTCTGAAGCAGTGGCGGGAAACGCGCTGTCGCCGAAAACAACTGAAATAAAAATGTTCTTAAGGCCCGAAAATCTGGGAATTGTCATAATAAAACTTGAGACCGCTGATAAAAAAGTAAACGCAAAGATACAGGTTGCGGGTGCTGAAGCAAGGGAAATATTAAGGGTAAATACGGCGGAACTCAGAGCTTCCCTCGGAAATGCCGGAGTGGATATTGAAAATATTGAAATATCAATGCTTAACAGCGATGGACGCGGAGATTTTGAAGGTTCTTTTGATGAATTTGCGCAATGGGAAGGCGGCGCATTGAACGATACAGCTTTATCCGGGCTGCCGGAGGCTGATGGTACCGAAGCGGTTTCAGCGCCGTTTACCGGCTACCTAAACTATTTTGCTTAAGAAAGGAGGTGAATAATAAATGGATGTATCCGGAGTAGGATCTACAAACAGTTTGAGCGAAACAGCAACATCAATGGTGGATAATCCTGATTCAGCGCTGGGCAAGATGGATTTTCTGGAAATGCTTATTACGAAGCTCAAGTATCAG
This sequence comes from uncultured Spirochaetia bacterium, assembly GCA_964439215.1. GTDB lineage: Bacteria > Oederibacteriota > PGYV01 > PGYV01 > CAYTNY01 > CAYTNY01. The sequence continues at coordinate 2,899 of CAYTNY010000001.1, read as the reverse complement.
GACCCGTTAAAGCCTATGGAGGACGAGTCTTTTGTCGCTGATATGGCGCAGTTTTCTTCGCTTGAACAGATGACAAACCTGAATCAGACGTTTGCGGACAGCATAACCTCGCTTAATGACAATATTATCGGGCTTATGATGATGCAGAACACGACTCAGGCAGCGTCGCTTATCGGAAAGAATGTTGCCATAAGCACGGAAGCGGGAAATGTTGAAGGACAGGTAAGTGCGGTAAGATTTGCTGATGGAGATCCGAAGATAGTAGTGAACGGACAGGAATTCGGACTTTCTTCAGTTACAGAAATAAAAGCGTAAGGTGGTGATACCAGTTGGTAAACAATATTAATTCACAGTTTCAGAAGCTGTCGCAGCTGCAGGAAGCACAGCAGCGCAGCCGGAATCTGCAGAAGACAGACCGGGGTACTCCATCGTTTAAGCAGGTATTGGATCAGCAGCAGGTAGCGGGTAAAGAGCAGGATATTAAATTTTCCTCTCACGCTGAAAAGAGGATTCATTCGCGTAATATTGATATGAATCCTGAAGTAATGAGCAGGCTTCAGAATGCCCTCGGAAAAGCAAAAGAAAAAGGGGCAAATGAGACGCTTATGGTCTTTGAAAACTTTTCGCTTGTTGTAAGCGTAAAGAACAGTACGGTAATTACCGCGGTTGACAGAGCGGGTATGCAGGAAAATGTATTTACCAATATAGATTCTGCGGTAATTGCTTGAGAACCAGATTTGAGGCCGGACTGCTTTGCTTTTGAGTAAAGCGGGGGCCTCCAAAAAACGCATCGAATATGCGTTTAATTAAAACTCAGGAGGCGATCCAACTATGATGGGATCAATGTTTTCATCAATTTCAGGTCTGAAAAACCACACAACCTGGATGAACACAATCGGAAACAACATTTCTAACGTAAACACCGTGGCTTACAAGTCACAGAGGGTAACATTCAAGGAACAGGTTTCACAGTCGCTCGGCTCGGCGTCAGCCGCGAGCACCGCGGGAAACATCGGCGGCAAGAATCCGCTGCAGCAGGGTCTCGGAGCCGCGCTCGGGTCAATTGACACGATTATGACCCAGGGAGCGATTCAGACAACAGGAAATCCGCTTGATGTTGCGATAACTGGAGAAGGATTCTTTACTGTCGCGTCAGGCTCAAGAACAATGTACACGAGGGCCGGAAATTTTCTTCAGGACAATGTTGGTAATGTTACGACAGCGGACGGCGGTATTGTTCAGGGCTGGATGGGAAATCTTGAAAGAACATTTCTTGATGACCCCGCAAGAAACCCGGGTTTCCAGATAGATTCAGCAACATATACGATTAATACAGATGATGTATCACAGATAGGCAATGTCAACATACCCAGTGACCTGAGAATGTCCGCACAGGCAACAAGGTTTGTTAAGTTCTCGGGCAACCTTGACTCCAATACGCCTATGAACCAATATGCGACAAACGACGTTGCGGCAGCCCCTACCGAGCTTCCGTCAAACTTTTCGCCGAACAGCGCGCCTTCACAGCTTGGCGGCGCTGCTTCGGTTAACCTTGAGGATGTTCAGGATGGTGACGGAGGAACAAACTATTATTTCCATACAGATCCTGCTGATGAGAACTCCTCAAAAGTCGTGCCTGATCATACCGCAACATTTACGGTATATGATTCGCTCGGCAACCCGAGAGACCTTACTGTATGGTTCTTCCAGCACGGAACTGATCCTACGGGCGGAAATGATTTCAGGCCTGTTTGGGACTGGTATGCTTTTGATACCACTTTTGTTGGAGGTTCTGAGACTCTCACGGGTGAACCTGATTATTTCAACTGTGTGGGCGGTACAAATATTGATATGGCAAATGGCGGCGGTGCGGATGAGCAAAGTGTTATGTCGCCTATCTGGTTTAACCAGGACGGCTCGCTTGCTTCTTCAGGCGGCGGATGGGATACAGGTACAGGCGGTGCTGGATTCCATAGACAGCCGTTGGAGAGTGAAGTTGATGGGCAGACAATATACGGCCCGGAAATTAGATTCACTCAGATACCGGCTGCGGCGGGTGGTGCAGCCCAGGGCATAATGTCTGACGGCGCATTGGATCTTGATTTCCAGCTTCACTTTGGAACTCCGAACTCGTGGGACACGACAACCGGTCCGGGAACAGGCGTTGTGACGGTTAATGACCCTGCCGGAAATACCGAGATTAACCCTGCACAGCCGGGCTTGAGAGACGGGCTTACGGGCGATGTTTCGGGCGAGTATCAGATTGTAGGCGGTGTATCAACATATATACCTGATAATACCGCATACGCAAAGGAAACCGACGGATGGAGAGCCGGAGACATGATCGGAATGAACGTTGACTCAACAGGCGGTATTGTAGGGGAGTTTTCAAACGAGAAAACACTTACAATAGCAAAGCTTGCTGTTGCGACATTCAGCAATCCGCAGGGCCTTTCAAAAGCAGGCGGTAATATGTATTCAATTTCCGCAAACTCAGGAACAGCAAGAATGAATGAAGCAGGTCAAGCCGGCGCGGGTAAAACCGAGGGCGGATCGCTTGAAGGATCAAATGTTGATCTTTCGGTTGAGCTGACAAATATGATTATCGCGCAGAGGGGCTTTGAGTCCAACGCGAGAATCGTAACAACATCGGCAACAATGCTTGACACGCTCGTGAATATCGGAAGGTAATAAGTTTTTAAAGCGGGCCCTAACCGGCCCGCAGACATAAAAAAGGCGGGAGTTTTTCTCCCGCCTTTTTTTTATGCCTGCATTTCCTTGCGAAGGAAAAGTTACGTGTGAGGATATTGTTTTCGGTTTTTCTTTTTCCCCCTCTCCCTCTAAGGGAGAGGATAGAGTATGTTACAGGCGGCTTTATGCCTGTTACATACTCTTGGAG